>JBMZDT010000175.1:0-5352 GCA_049614505.1 Leucothrix sp. | reverse complement strand
TATCAGCCTTTTCACGGCAATTTAAAGGGTATTACAAGCTGAACGCGAGTGAATGTAGAAATAATGGTATTTGATGAGGAGAAAACTAAAAATTGGGAACCTGCGAACTGAGGAGATAGCTCGCTTGGTTCCCATTTTTGCAGCAAAAACAACGACTTTGATTGTTATTATTATTTTATTTTTCTTATTTTTTTGTCGTTGTAGCCCCGAGAGACTGACGACTATTCTACGTTTTAGGAATGAACGATTTATTAACTAAACACTGAAATTTCACCTAATTTTATGAAATATTACCCATTTAGAAAGCCTGCATTCAGTTTCATAAAAAGATCATAAAATAAACCCATCTGCATAGTTTTATCTGCTTATCCTGCATGGAATCTGCATCAACAACCATTAGTATTCCAATACTCAATTGCAGTCTATGGGAGACCCAATGAAAAAACATCACTACGCATTATTAGCCGTTATTTTGCTGTTGGTTGAAATCGCAATCGCCATTTTTGTGCCCGGCGGTACCTTCATCAGAGCAAGCTTTGGTGATTTTCTGGTGGTGATTCTGATTTACTGCAGCGTGCGTGCGGTATTTGATGTGAATCCATTGAAGCTAGCAATCGCGGTATGCCTTTTCGCTTTCGCGGTAGAGTTTGCACAGTACTTTCATTTTGTAGATAGAGTAGGAATTAAGAGCCAGTTCTGGCGAACCATCATAGGTACTAGTTACAGTACTGGTGATTTAGTGATGTATGCGGCAGGCTGTTTGACGATCTATGTGATTGATCGATTTGCTCTGAACTAATCTAGTTGTGCTTATGGCCGTTTGGAGTTTATGTGGAAGGTGGATCATGGAGAAATCCATGGTTTATGCTGCTCTATCACAGCAAAAAAGCGGGAACCCTTGAGGGAGGAAATGAAAAAACTCATAGGGTTCCCGTTTCTACAGCAAAAAACAGCGACTGTTCTTCTTATTGTTATTATTTATACTTCTTTTTATATGCCGCTGTAGCCCCGAAAAGCTGTAGTCCATTTTACAGTTCGCTACTGAATGACTTCTTAACTTGGTGAATTATTTACCACATCTAGATAAGTGGTATGTCACTGCAGTAAGCATCGCCCTTACCACATCAAATCATCTGGAATTTGATAATCCGCATAAGGGTCGTCCTCTAATGTCTCATCTTCCTGAGCTTTGGCGTCATTTAACAACACCACAGAGCCCTCATCACGCTCTAGGATCTTAGTTGCCGCCTCAGCAGGTATTAAGTAATACTCATTATTTAGGCGTGCAATCGCAACCCTGCCCCGCGCAATCAGGTCATGGTTTTTAGCGGTGACGTACAGCGACTTAACCTTTTTAAAATCGGTGAAATTGTAGGCGATCAGGTTGTCACCTTTGCCTTTAAAAATACTACTGGTCGTAATGATCTGCTTAATTTGTGCAGCAATCTCTTTTTGCAATGTCTCGTGTTTTTGCTGCTCGTTTAAGGCTTGGCTCTTCAAACGCTGCGCTTCACGTGCTTTCTCTGCCAGTTCAGCCGCTTCGTTGTCTAGCTCAACCTTGTTTTTACGGTTTTTTGCTTCTGCTTTTTTCTTTTTAGTTTTAATCGCTTTGGCATCTTGTGCCTTAATTAGTCCAGCACCTAGCAGCTGATCTTGCAGTGACCCCGCCATGTTTTTCTCCTAAAAGTAAGTCTCGTTAAATGTTAACAGAGATCAAGTCAAACTCTCGCTCACATGTGGCTTATTTAAAATGCCAAGTAGCCAAACCATAATCAGCAAAATGACTACGGTCGATATTGTACCCGTCAACAGTATTTCCGTCTTATCTGAATAATCCGGTATCTGGACATACTGGTAGGCAGTGGTTAGCACAAATGAAACAGCCTGAAAAATAATGTAAAACTTAAAATGACGCCGTCCAATATCTGCATATTTAAACAGCTTAAAGCCAATAAAAAGCAACCACAGGCTGGAAAAAATGCCTAGGCCTGCCGAGATAAACCCCAACGGCCCATCAAGACCTGATGCTTTCATTTCAGACATGACCGCAGGTAGTCCTACTAGTAATGCAATCATCATCACAACACTCATTAGCAAACTGACAATACTCAGTAACATAAAGACGATGCCAATCACTTTAGGGCTTTTGGGGAACTCACCCATGTCAGGTTCTTTTAGCGTTGCCTCGGGGGCTGTGTAAGGGTTATCCATCGTTCTATTAATCCGTTATTCTTGGCCAATGTGAGTGATGCTCATCGATAACAAAGCGGTGGCGGTGCTCCATTTCATTATGATGGTGCGGGTGTATATGTGGTTCCTCACCTTCCCAGCCTTCATGTGTATGTTGATGATGCTCATCGTGATAATGTGGATGTTGGTGATCCATTGCATCGTGATGATGCTTTAGTCGTTCTCGATCATTCTGTGGCCATAGGTAAAATGCCCATGCTAGTGCCAATAAACCCAGCGCGCTGAGCCAAGCAGCGGCTAATGCGGCACTACTTGCACCTAACCATCCCGCTATTGGATAACATATCAGCCACATCAAATGAGATAAAGCAAAGTTCGCAGAAAAAAAGGCGCTACGATCCGCCTTACGGCAGGAACGCGTCACCAATCTGCCAGAGGCTGTCATTATGATCGATGCAGCAAAACCAATTCCCGCCCACATTAATGACAAAGCAACCACATTGGGCTGGGTGACTATCATCGGCACCAGCGACAACAACATGAGTAAGCCAGCGATTAGCACCAAACTGCGGTCACTAAAGTAGTTTTCTAATAAATGCGGCGTAATACGTGCTCCAAAAATTGCGCCTATTCCTGATGCCGCCATCACCCAAACAGTCGCCTGTTCAGTCAGGCCAAGCTCTCCCTGTACATAACCGACCGTATTGACAATGACAATTGCCCCTGTGGCTGACACAACTAGGTACAGTGCCAATAGACCACGTAGCCTAGGCGTTAGCAGGTACGCTTTAATCCCAAAGGCCACATTATGCCAAATGCCGCCAACCCGCTCTCCTACCAACGTCGCAGGAACGCTAGCCAGATAAAGCAAATAGGCTGAAGCCATAAAGCTCACTGCATTGAATACAAACAACGCATTGAAGCTTAAAAACAATAAAGCCAATCCCGCTAATGCTGGGCTCAACACCCGCTCAACCTCATACGCCAAACGTGAATATGCCAATGCCCGAGTGTAGATTCGCTCATCTGGCAACACATCAGGTAATACCGCTTGAAACACTGGGGTAAACCCTGAGGACAGCACATTCAGCAAGAAAATAATCAGGTAGAGCAGCCACAGTGTGTCGACCCAAAACAAACTCAACACCAACAAGGCACGGCCGATATCCAGCGCAATCAACCACTCTTTACGTGGTAGCTTGTGAGCTAATCCGCCAAAGATCGGGGCAAAAATAACAAACGCGAGCACCCGCACAGACCAGACAACACCCAGCACGACCGCCGCTTGAACACCCATTAGCTCAAACGCTAATAACGCCAGTGCCACTTGGGTAAACCCACTGCCGATTAAAGAGGTAACTTGCGCCGTAAACAGGTAGCGAAAGGTGGTATTTTTAAAAGGGGAAAGCGATGAGGTTTCTTCAGATGCGGGGATTGAGGTATCAGACATTGAAGACTTTCCCTCCCTCCAGGCGCGTGCGGCGCGTTACTAAAGCGTCCAATAAACCCTGCTCATGCGAGATAATAATCATTGCTTGGCTCAGTGACTGCAATACCTCGATAAGGCGTAGGCGAGCCTCCTTATCCAGCGCATTAGATGGCTCATCCAGCAGTAAAACTTCCGGCTGCATAGCCAGTACCGATGCCAAGGTAATAAGGCGCTTTTCACCTCCCGATAGCTGATGCGTTACTCTATCTTCAAACCCCTGCATGCCTAGGCAGTCCAACACATCTAACGAAATCGTTCGAGCTTCTTCAGGTGTTTTGCCTTGATTCATTGGCCCGAACGCGACATCTTCCAATACCGTTGGGCAAAACAATTGATCATCAGGATCTTGAAACAAAAAACCCGCTTTTGAGCGCACTTCTACGAAATCTGCTTCAACCGTACGCTCTTTGCCAAACGCGATGATGCGCCCTGCCTTGGGCTTATTGAGGCCAACCAGCAAATTTAACAGCGTCGTTTTGCCCGCTCCATTACTCCCTTCCAATGAAATTTTTTCACCGGGGTAGAGGCTAATGTCGGCTTCATCTAGCACCACACCCCGCTGGGGATAGGTATAAGAAACCTGCTCTGCCTGAAGTAAGGCGATTGCTGTCATGCGGCATAAGCTCCAGAAAAGACAGCAAAGGCAGCGAACATCACCGCAATACCGACCAAATAAGTATCCCGTGACTGCCAATGCATCGTGTCAAAGAGGTAGAGCTTGCCACAATACCCACGACATTTCATTGCCGCATAAATACGTTCTGAGCGCTCTAAACTTCGCACCAACAACATACCAATCAAATAACCAAAGGAACGCCATGTATGAACATTGTTGCGAGGCACAAATGCCCTAGCCTTCATCGCTTTACGCATCGATTTGTACTCGCGGCTAATCACATCAAGATAACGTACCGTGAATAACAACAGGTGTACCAACTTTTCAGGTACATTAAGACGCGCCAAGGCATGCCCCAGCACACTCGCCTCAAGCGTTCCTACTAACGCTAGTAAGGCGAGCACCACCGCATTGGCTTTTAAACCAATGCCAATCGCATGAATAAAACCTTCTTCACTGGCAGTCAATCCAAACACTTCAAATAGTGGCGTACCCTGCATAGTGAACGGCAACATAATAATCATTAGCAGGACAAACATATCCATTGCAATCACACGTCGCAGAGTGCGCTTAATATTTAGTGATGCGGACAGGGCAAAGGTAAACGCCAATAAAAGCCCTAAAAAAGGTAGCCACAGGGTATTAGAAAAAACCACCACGACTGCAAAAATGAGCGCGGTGAGTATCCTAGCTCTAGGATCAAATTGATCCACAATCCCCAGCTGGTGCTCAACTTCCTGCCCCCGCCATGAGGTCATACTGTGCTCAAGAAACTGTGGCATTGCTATCCCCCTGTTTGCGTTTGGAAGCCATCCAAGCAGCCACGCCAAATAAACCAAAAATAAACCCTAAGCCACCCGCAATGTCCCGAAACATCACCTTCTCTTTATAAGCGCGTAGCTCTTTTTGCAAAGGCTTAACTTGTTGCGCAACAGCACTACGCACCATGCTTTGTAACTGTGCTGCGGTGAGTTGGCTAATGAGTTTTTCACTATCTGCTTTCACGGGTGTTTGGCTACGGGCTTTCTCCACAGGCGTTGCAGCGGGTGTAACAGAC
>JBMZDT010000174.1:0-5359 GCA_049614505.1 Leucothrix sp. | reverse complement strand
TTGATAATATTATAATGCGCTTGGGTCACCAAGAGCCTCTGCCAATGGCTGTAGCAAGTGAGACGGTAAGTGATACGCTACTGGATAAGTATTTCCCAGCGCTCACGCATTCAGGTGAAACGGATTGGCAGCGAGAGGCGGCTAAGTCAGCGGCTAAACAGGCGTTTACCATTATCACGGGGGGGCCAGGCACAGGCAAAACCAGTACGGTGCTTAAAATCCTCATGCTGCTTCAGGAACTGCATCAAGGGGCATTAGCCATCTCACTGGCTGCACCAACGGGAAAAGCGGCAATGCGCCTTCAGCAATCATTGGTTGAGGGTAAGCAGCAGTCGGTGCTTCAAGGCAAATTACTTGACAGCATTCCTGAAACGGTCACAACGTTACACCGTTTACTTGGGCCAATTAACCAGTCCAACCACTTTCGACATCATGTTGATAACCCCTTGAGTTGTGATGTGCTGGTAGTCGATGAATCATCAATGATTGATTTAGCCTTAATGAGCAAGCTATTAGATGCGCTGCCCGCTAAAGCAAAAATTATTCTATTGGGTGATAAGGATCAGCTAGCGTCGGTTGAATCTGGTGCAGTATTAAATGATTTATGTGTCAGCTTGCCTGAGCAGACCATTGAGCTGAAAAAAACGTGGCGCTTCTCAGGTGCTATTAAAGATTTAGCACAAGCGATTAATAAGCAGCAAGCTGTAGAGGCTTGGTCATTATTGAGTGCCCAGACTGAAGCGGCGGCAAAGCACCCCTTGCAAGATCATGTGGCCCTCTCACAAATGCGCTTATCGTTTATTAAGCCAGAACAGCAATATTCCTTATTTGATGAATTGGGTGCACACATTATTCCTCAGTTTAGTGAGGGAGAGATGGCTAATGATGTTGAAGAGTCGACGATTGCACAGTTACCCAATGAGCAAGCCCTTGATTATATTTACGAACGCTACCAGCCCTACATAGCGCAAATCATACGGTCGGCTGACCCTGCGCAAGCGCTGTCCGCATTTTTACAGTTTCAGGTGCTTGCTGCAGTGCGCCAAGGGCCGTTTGGTGTCGAAGGCTTGAACCGCAGTTTAGAAAAGCGTTTGTATTCCAGTCAAATGCAAACACATCTCCCTTGGTACCATGGCAAGCCTGTGATGATTACGCGCAATGATCCTGCACTGGGTTTGTTTAATGGGGATATCGGGATTTGTTTGCGTGATGAAAAGAGTGCACAGTTGGACGTTTGGTTCAATGAAAGTAATGGAAACTTCCGGGCGGTGTTACCTGCGCGTTTGCCACTGCATGAAACAGTATTCGCGATGACCATTCACAAAAGCCAAGGGTCAGAGTTTGATGATGTATTGATTGTATTGCCTGAACAATCCGTTGCATTACTGTCAAAAGAGCTGCTTTATACTGGCGTGACACGTGCCAAGCAGCAGGTGGCTATCGCAGCACATGAATGGGTGTTTAGCGAGGCGATTAACCAACAAGTCGTGCGCCATAGTGGCATCCCACATAAGATTCAAGCCGCGATGTATGCGCTTTAAGCGATGCTGTTTTCTGTGCTTAGGAATTATGAAATATCTGCGCTTTCGTTGTGCCTGTGCTGTGAAACTGTCTAATTTGCAGGTATATTGTCACAGCTCAATGATTAGGGAAGATTACGTGGATAAAATAACATCAATATGCAATGTCACGATGAGTACGTTTGTAATTAATGACTAAAGAAAACCCTACTATACTAGGATTGATTGTCGGTTTTTTTACCAATGCCAGAACAACGCCGGTTGTTTTGATCATCGTACTGTCGATCATTTCTTTTTACACCAGCTACGACGGCTTGGTGCGTTTTTCATTTGCGAGCCCTGATGAAGCGTCCTGGTTGAACTTGGCCATATTGGCTTTGGTTGTTTTCTGTATACAGCTAGTCTTAGTCTACTCCTTGCGCAAAATGGGGCTTACCCGGCGTGCAGGAGCCAAGTTTCGTTGGCTGCCGCTGTATATATTAATGATGTGTATTAGTGTGTTTTTCAGCTACGGTTTTTATTACAAACTGCTGCGCGCAGAAGGCTTTGCACAAGAGAACTTTACAGCACAGCTCAATCAGGTACGTGATGGTGCACAAGACTACTTAATGTCATTTGAAGCCGTCGAGGCAGGCGGTAAGCAGCTCAAGCAATACTCTGAGCGACGAGCGCGGGAAGAAGAACGGTTTGGCGGCAGCTGTGGCGATGGCTCTGTACCAGGTAAAGGGCCGCGGCGTACATTCCGTAATAACGAAGCACTAGTGTTTTCAGCTATTGCTAGCAGTATTGATCCCTTAGCCAAACGTGTGCGAGAAGATATAACAACGCTGCAAGGGATTATTGAAAACTACCGTCCTGATACGCAGGATGTGACATCGCTGCAAAATGAAATTAACAGCATTATCCATCAGATCAACACCAGTCGTAACGCACCCGTTTTACAAGAAAGTAGCCGGGTCATTTCACAGCGTGTAGGTGATAAGCGTCAGAGAATTGTACCAACCGCAGCGGGTAGTATCCCTTGCCCAGACAATACAATTACATTAAATGGTAACGCGATGCTTAAGAGCATTCAGGGGCTGCCAATCATGGAAGATGTGTTGCTGTTTAATCCTTTTGATCAGCGTAACGTCCTAAACCGTGCGATGGATGTTATTCGCTCTATTCCTGAGCTAATTTCTGCGTGGTGGAATGGTGAAGCGGTTGAAGAGGTCATGCAGCGTGGTAAAGATACCACCAAACGTGATGACTATGTCCCGCTGTTACTGGGTGCCTTGGTTGATTTTGTACTATTAATCGTTGGGCTAGCGGATGGTTATATATCACGCCGCCGCAACTGGATGAGCGCTGAGTTTGAGGGTGAGTATTTTAGCGCCGAGGATGCTAGCAAGCTGCGTGGCATAACTGATATGAAACAGCTTGCCAGCAATATCCAACCTTATCTACACAATAGCTTGGGTCAGCATTTCTTCGTGATTCCAAGCTCGCCAGTGCATGGTAATCGTGTCGCTAGTCAAATGCTTGAACTGTTTGAGGTATTGTCCAGCGAACGCATTCGACCTGCCATGCTGCGTCAGGTGCCCTATAGTTGGATTCCAAAGCGGGTCAGGAATGAGGTGTATTCAATTATGGGAGATGATGCGGAGTATTTAACATTTAACGTCTACCGCATGGGTGCAACACAGTGGGATGAACTGAAACAGGCGTTAACCGTTGCCATGCTTCCTGAAGCATCGCCTGAATATGATGAGAGCGATCCATCGTGTACTTGGCCCTATTAAAACTCGTTAGTTTAGTACTAGAAGCCGTTAATTGGATTAGGCTACACGCGCTGCGTTATTTTGCCAGCCCAATGATTCAAAGCGGCTCTGGGAATGTTGGTGAGCGTGCAGCAAAACTCCCGCTAAGCGACTGGCGTTATCCTATTACTGTGGTTATCGCGCTGTTTGAAGCCGTTGTGTTGTGCGCATGGCAAATAATCAAGTGGTTGTTTTTCTTTAATACCCGCAGCATTTTTGAGTTTTTTCTTAGTGGCGTAAAAGTTGTTATTGTTGTTTCTGTGCTCAGTATTTTTGGTTTATATGGCTACTTATCGGGTGCTTCTAATCCGGATACTTTGAGATATTACAAATCGCTGCATCAGCAAAATACGGCGACTGCTTTACTCGGTGCAGAAGGTAAGCTGATTGGCGCGGTTCCCAACCCACTGTTAGCAAGCAATGAACAGGCACTGGGTAGCCTTTATACTGAAATGGTACCGCCTGTTTACTGGGATATATTGGATTATAAAACGAAGCGGCAGCTGGATTTTGACTTTAAAAAGACCCGATTTTTAGATGTGTTGACATGGCGGACAACGCATTATAAGGGCATCTCTTTAACGGGGTTGTTTAACACCTTCAACCCCTTTGCCAAGTCGCCTGCTGACAGTTTGGTGGGGCAGTTAGCGGTTAATTTAAATGGCGGCAAACAGGTGATTGCTGAGCGTTGTACGCAGCTGTTAGCAGGGCTGTGCCGAACGTTAAGCAGCATTCATTTAGCCAAACACGTATTCCCTTATCTTGCTGAAAATAAAGGCGCAGAGTTTAAACGTTGGACAGCAATTCACGGTAACTTACGTGGCTATAGCAACGATATTGCAGGGCTTCGGGCAACGGCGGATGTGATTTTTGATAAAAAACCTGAACAGCTAAACAATGCTGAACAGGCATTAATGGCGGTGGCCCAGCTACACAATCAGCCTTTACTGTCCGTGCAAAACTTGCCAGCACTCAAAGAAGAGGCTGTTGCCATTAGCCGTGAGCTTTATGCGCAAAACCAGCCCGCACTAGCCAGTAATATCGAGCAAGATTTATTAGCCCTTAAATTCAAACACGCTAGCCGTTCACATATTAATAACCAAGCGACTTTCGATGGTAAATTATCAGCACGCAGCAGTATAACGTTAGGGAATTTTACCGACCTGGTACAACAGCGCTTAACCCAACAGTATCAGCAAACAGGGAATCAACGCCTCATTACAGATGCACAAATCACATTGCCTGTGAGTGATAATGCACAGTTTAAACAGCGTTTACTGAGTCGCCTGAAAAACTTACAACAACAACAATGTGCTGACTGCGGACTCAACTACACATTGGGGGCGAAGTCCTCTGATGGCGGCGCGATGATTGAAATTTTGGTATCGAATCAGGAAGGTCAAATCGTTCGATATTTTAAACGAGGTCATATTGAAGAGCGAGCAATGGGTGCACTTTCAAGTATTCCAGCGGCTGTTTTATTGACGACGTTGGGCAACGCGCCAGACTCACTCTTTTGCAATCAAACCTACCGAGATCTACCCAGCTCTGTCGATGAATTTCCTCGCGGATTAGTAAACTGTGAAACGCCAACAGCTAAAGGACACTCACTTAATTTCCAACAAGCCGTTCAGGTGCGTGCCTCATTGCCGTTGTTTTATGCGCTCAGGAAACAGGCAAGCACACAGCAACTGCAAGCGCTGTATAAACATTTTGGTTTGACCGACCTGCGGACAAAAGCAGGAGATGCCAGCCATGGTGAGCAACTCGCGTATGAAATGAGCTATGGTGTTGTGCAGTCTACGCCATTACACCAGCTTGAGACTGTTCATCAGTTAGGTGAAGCGCTTTATGGACAATCAAAATCAAAGAAAATTGTGGGCATTTCGCAATTCTTAGCCTCTGATCTGGATGAAGATCGACGTTATCTAGAGTTTAATAAAACTAATTCAAGCATTGATCTCAGTGATCATTATTTGCGAACGCAGAGCGCTAAAACATCACTCCGGCAGTTGCTGAGTTTTGATACAAACAGTAGGA
>JBMZDT010000173.1:0-5360 GCA_049614505.1 Leucothrix sp. | reverse complement strand
GGGGTGCTCTCCTGGCGGTGCGTCGCGTAACTTTGAAAGCTATGGCTATGCACTAAGCCCGTTAGATGATGAGAAGCGTTCTATTGTGTGTGATCCTCAAACCAGTGGCGGTTTATTAGTGGCGGTTGATCCAAACTCTCGCTCTGAGTTTTTGCAAATCACTGGTGCCTCTGGCTTAGATTTAAAATGTATTGGTGAAATCGTTGCTTCTGGCAGTCAGGAACACCTAATTACAGTATCGTAAGCGAGATTGCCCGTTTAATAACAGTGCCCTAATGAGACCAACATGCCCAAAACGCTAACTGAATCTGATTTTCCTGAGTTGTTTCTCAGTGATGTGCCAATGATTGATTTGCGGGCACCCGTTGAGTTTGATCAGGGGAGTTTCGCCAATGCAACCAGCCTGCCGCTCATGTCAAATGATGAGCGTGCAGCCGTTGGCACTTGCTACAAAGAAAATGGGCAAGATGCCGCAATCGTTTTGGGCCATCAGTTGGTGAGCGGCGATATAAAGCAGGCAAGGCTGGCGGCTTGGCAAGCCTTTATTGAGCAATACCCACACGGGGCTTTGTACTGTTTTCGTGGCGGATTGCGATCGCGCACCACACAGCAGTGGATTACTGAACAAACGGGAGTGGATTACCCGCGAGTTGAAGGAGGCTACAAAGCGCTTCGACGTTTCTTGATTGAGACTACTGAGCGCTTGATTGAATCAATGGATTTTGTGGTGCTCAGTGGCCGTAGCGGCACAGGCAAGACACGACTAATTCATCAAATTCCCCACAGTATTGATTTGGAAGGCTTAGCAAATCACCGTGGTTCGGCGTTTGGTAACACCACTACGCCACAGCCTATGCAAATTAACTTTGAGAATAACCTAGCCGTGGTGCTGTTAAAAGCAGAAGCCGCAGGTTACAAGACGCTGGTTGTTGAAGATGAAAGCCGCAACGTTGGGTCTTTACATGTACCGTTTGCGCTACATGCCAAAATGACGCAGTCACCCATGGTCAACCTGACGGTGTCTGATGACGATCGTATTGCTATCACTGTGCAGGAATATGCAAAAGATATTCACCTAGACTACGTTAAACAGTTTGGTGAGCATGAAGGTATTGAGAAGCTGCAAGTGCACTTGTTGGATAGCTTATCTAAGTTACGAAAGCGTTTGGGGGGTGAGCGCTACCAAAGGATGCAGCAGACCATGCACGAGGCAATAACCTTACTGGCTAATCAACAAGATTACAGTGGGTTTGCTGAAGTATTTGGTGAGCTGCTGTTGGATTATTATGACCCAATGTACGACTATCAAATGTCATCGAAGCAAGAGCGAATTGTCTACAACGGTTCACGTGAAGCAGTGTTACAGCATTTATTAGCGTCCATTAAATGACCGAATGATTCTTGAATCGCCATTTAGTGCACCACTGCGCTTGCAAATCCCGTCGTCTTTAACAACGCTACTCATGATCCTTGTACCACTGTGTTTTATTGCAGGGGTTGTGCTCTGGTATACGCCGATTCACTGGGGTTTTCTGTTGGCGGTGGTACTGGTTGATATAGCGGTTGCTTATTATTTTGTTAGGCTGCACTACTGGCAGAATGTGAAATTATCTGTTCTGGAGATCAATCAAGATGCGCAAGGCCAGTGGTCAATTCTCACTAACACAACAAAAGACGATTGGCAGTTGGTCACGTTACTGCCAACGAGTTTTATCAGCACGTTTTTAATCGTATTGAATTTTCAAAGTAAAAAGCGTCGATATAGCGTTATCCTTCCCGCCGACAGCTTAGATAAAGATACCTTTCGCCGCCTGCGGGTAAGAATCAAAGTCGCGTTTAGCTGAGGCTATTGGGCTTTTCCGGCTCGTCTAGGTTTGCTGTCGGAGCGCCTTCATCATCAATTGATGTGTTGTTCTCTGCTGCGGTGTCATCGCTGCTAAGACCTTCAGCATCATCGCTATTGCGAATTCCGATATGGCGTGTGAAATACATCACTACCGCAAGAATGACTAATAACAAGACCGTACCCACTAGCAGTGCGTAATCTTCGAGCTTCAACAAGGAATAGAGAATGGTATATAGCGCGACAAGCAGTAAAAACACCAGCCCCGCACGGGAAAAGCTCCTCACCGCAGAGTAAGCATACAGGCTAATCATGACGCTAATTAGTGCAGCAGCGGCAATATACGCTCGACCAAAATCAATGTGCTCAGAAAGGGCTAGCAAGCTTAAATAGAACATGGTGAGTGCTAGACCAATGACGCCGTATTGCACAAAGTGCAGTCGGCGTTTAATACCGAGTTCAAAAATCACAAAAGTGATGTAAGTCAGTGCAATAAACAAAATGCCATATTTAATCGTGCGGGTAATTTGTGAGTACAGTGAAACGGGCTCAAAGAGATTAACCCCTGCGCTAAATTCATGCAGATTAAACTTTTGATCCTCAATCACCCAAAGCTGTGGGTAGTTTCGGGCGAGGTGAGGGATTGACCACTCCGCTTCAAAACCAACATCGGTAATATTGCGCTTGCCCGGTAGCACGCTGCCTTGAAAGCTGGGATGTGGCCAGTCTGAACTGAGTTTGACATCCGTTGTTTTAGCAAAGGGTTGAAAGTAAAATCCACCGCTACCGTTAAGATTAATATCCAGAGCATAGTCAAAACGCTGTAGGTTTTCATTGAGTGCTAAAGGGGCATGAAAGCCTTGCCCAATGAGCGACACAATACGCGTACCGGGTTCGAAATCGACGGTTTGATCAGCCCATTTTAGCGCGGACACCTTGTTAATGGCGCGCGTGTCTGAGATGCCTAAGACCACCCATGCCTTATTCCAGTGGATTTTATCGATATGACTGGATAAGCCTTCGATATCCGGGCGTTTAAAGTGACCTTTTAATGATAAATCTGCGCTGTAGACTAATGATTTATAAATACCGCGTGTGCGTTCATGCCCTTTAAGCTGGCTGTTGACATCCAGGCTTTCTGGCAAAACGATGGCTGTGCGCTGCTTATAGCTGGTTTTATTGACCTTACGCTCATTGCCATCCTTGTCGGTTAGGATTCTTTCCGTAATGAATTTTTCAGTATACGGAATGAGCAACGATGGCCCTGACAACTGCTGCTGCTTGCCCCACGTACTGGAAATATTATTTAGCACCGAATTATAGTGGTGGGAGCGTTCACGCACGATGCTGCTCACCATATCCAATGGAATGCTCATTAAGATACTCAGCAAGGCAACAAGCGCAAACCGTGTGATTAACGACTGTGTAATGACCTGAAAATAAGGAATCTTAAAGCCTTTAATGCCACTGGTGGTCTCTGCACTGATGAAGCCCATTTTGCGGGCAACAAATAGCAGCAGCATGACACTGCCAATCACAATAGCGCCGAAGACGATCAGCGCAAAAAATCCAAAAATTATATCCATAACGAAGCTCCTGTTGACGATGGGCTTATCTTATTGTGGCGGTGTGAACATCTGATGCGCAAGATTTGCAGAGAATGTGCAGATCTTAAGGTTTTGCTGCTTAGGATGTCACCTCATCACGCCAAGCAATATAGATAATTGGCAGCATCAGCACCGCCAAACCCAATACGATGGGCGTAATGGTATCGTTATAAAAACTCCCAATAAACGCCGCTAGAACCGTTGCAATCAAGGTGCTGATGCAGCCAACAACGGATGCTGCGACCCCTGCCACATGGCCCACTTGCTCCATCGCCATACTGTGCATATTGCCAAATAAAATACCCAAGCAAAAATAGACTAGCGCTGCGTACACCATAAAGCTCCAGAGCGGTACTGATGCGTTATGCCAAAGAATGAAAACGAGGTAGAGCGCCGAGCCTAAAAACAATACGCTTGAACCGGACAGCAAAAGCCTGCGCATTCCTAAGCCTTCAACCAGACGCGCGTTGAGAAAAGAGGACACCATCATTACCAATGCGAGTGCGCCAAAATACAGCGGGAAGCGCTCGCCTAACTCAAAATGTTCTTGGAATACCTGCTGTGCCGTGCTGAGGTAGGCCAGTATGGCACCAAATGCTAAGCCTTCTGACAGAGTGTATTTCATGGCGCGGTTGTTTTTTAACACCTCACGCACTGATAGCATGACCTGCTTAAATGAAAAAGGCACACGTGATGCTGGCGGTAAAGTTTCAGGCTGACGCAGTGCAAACCATGCCAGCGCAAACAGCGAGTAGATGCCCAATACCACAAAGATCCCTTGCCAGTTCCAGACCATTAACACGAGCTGCCCCATCAGCGGTGCAACTGCTGGGATGATGAGGAAGACCATCATGATGAGTGACATGATCTCTGCCATGCCTCGGCCTTTGTAAATGTCTCTAGTGATAGCCGTTGGGATGATTTGTGGGCCAGCAGCTCCCATACCTTGTAACACGCGGCCAATAAGCAGCATGGTAAAGTCCGTGGCAAAAATAGTAACCAGTGTGCCGACTAAAAATAACGCAAAGCCAACATAAATCGGACGCTTGCGGCCAAAGCTGTCTGAGGCAACGCCAAAGATCATGACCCCTACGGCGTAGCCTACAAAAATAGAGGTGACAATGAGCTGACGGTCATTGTCATTGCGCAAGCCAAAGTAATCGCTCATAAAAGCGAGTGCAGGGAGGATGGAATCGATTGCCAAGGCATCGACGGCAACGATGGCACTCATGAGAATAATGTATTCTATGCGGGATAAGGCTTTGGTTGGGTTCATGGGTTTATGCTCGTTGGGTACGTGGTTTGTGGGATTTGATTTACTACGCCCCTCGCTGTTAGGTTTTGTGGCGCGATAAGATGAGGTTGGCTTCGGAAGGTCTTCATAAATCAAATCCCACAAACCACTTGTCATGGGTGCATGGTAAGGGAATTTTTTGTTGGGGTCAGTAATTCTTAAGTTGCTATAATGCGGCTATGAGCAGTTCACATGAGGAATTTATCGTTAAAACCCGATTACTCTATTTGGCCCTAGCCTTTATTACGATGCTGCTTGGACTGGCGTCGCGCGCTAACAACATTACCTTGCCCGACTTTATCGCAACCTACGCTGGCGATACGCTGTGGGCGATGCTCGTTTTCTGGTTAGTTCGTGCAATAGCACCAACATTGGACTGTGTAAAATCAGCGTTGATAGCGATAGCATTCTCGTTCTTTATTGAGTTTTTACAGTTCTATCATGCACCTTGGATTGATAGCATTCGAGCGACAACGCTGGGTGGGCTGGTTTTAGGGTTTGGGTTTAAGGCTAGCGACCTTATCTGTTACACCACAGGAATTATGATCGCCTACCTTTTGGACAGAGCAATCGTTAGCCGCTTTAACAAATAAGGCCACTCAAGGACGTACTGATA
>JBMZDT010000172.1:0-5364 GCA_049614505.1 Leucothrix sp. | reverse complement strand
AATGCCCACGCGACCCCGCCAGCCAATCCAAATTCTCAACGGAATGATGCACCGCATGAATAGGCCAAAGCACCCTCACCTCATGATACAAGCGATGCTCCCAGTACAAGACAAAGTCAGCACAAATTACAATCAATACCACTTGCACGAAAACGGGTAATGCTTGGATCGCTTGTTGGGCCGATGCGCTTACCGCCCAGTCAAAATGGCTCGCATGATAGTTTCCGTAAATAATAATGGCGGAAATGGCTAGGTGGTTAAAGCAGAAATAGAACAAATCCAAGCCCCATTCATCCCTCAAGATGACCTGATTCTTGTATTTTGGAAACAGTTTTTCCAAGGTGATAAAGATAAAGGCCGACCCTAAAAACGCCAAGATTAACCAATCGACACCGAGTGAGAGCTGTTTGGGGTCAACATCCCCTACTGGCACGGTGTAGCCACCGAGTAAAAAAGCCATCACTGTCAATGCGATGCCGATGGCACCGAGAGAACGAAATCGCTTCAACATAAACGTCAACGCACCAAAAAACAGCGAGAAATACATGCCGTACTTTAAAACGCTTTGCAGCGTTTCAGCATCGTAAACTTGGCGAAGCTCGGTTGTTGTCAAATAAGAAGGAAATAAATACGCCAGCACCCCCAATAAACTGAGCACTCCAAGTAACACAGAGCAATAGCCACTAATTTTACCCTCACCTAAGACAAACTGTTTTTGGCTGTCGAGTGTGACGTCACGGTCTTGATAATCGTATTGTTTGTTCATCATAACGCTTTCCGCTTGGCTGTTTGACTCTCAATTTGCTGACGAAATTGCTGCACACTCCATTGTTCGGTTAGTGCCTGCCTCATTAACTGCTTTTGTGTTTGCGGAGCCATGCCTGCCAACGGTGGATCAGTATCCAAATTGGTGGGGAAAGAATAGCCTTCACAGGTGTTAGCAAGTACAGAATCTAACTCAAGGTCGCTTAAACTGGAAAACTTTTTCTGTAGTTCAGGGTAAATCGCTAGACACATTGCCTCACGGTTCACCGTTTCCATCGCTCGGCCAAACGCCGATGACACCTGAAACAAATTCGCAATACGATGAAAGTCCGCAGTATGATTATCCCCTGCGGCATGAAACAGTGCAGGGTTAAAAAACATCGCATCTCCTTTCTTCAGCGCAAGCTGCACAGCATGCTCCGCAAAATAGGTTTTAAATTCCTCATGTCGCCATGCTAAATACCCTTCAGGGTATTGCTGAGAAAAAGGCAGCAGCAAGGTTGGGCCAGAGGCTAATGGCATATCAGTATGCGCCACGGCACCTTGCAAGGTTAGCATTGTCGACATTTGGTGCACATGCGGTGGATAATGGGCAAGCAGCGACTCATCTTGAAAACCTAAGTGGTAATCTCGGTGTGGGGCTTGAGCTTTGCCGCCTGGCCTCACGACATTGACTTGTGCTGTGAGCTGATAGTGTGGCCCCAGCCATGCTTCTGAGATCAATGAGAACAGTGGGTTTTTATAATACTCGACGTAGCGTTCCGGGGATTGCAAAGCTGATTTTTGCAAGACATTCCAAATTCGGCCATTGGCACCAGCCTGTGCAAAGTGATCTGCCGCTTGCTGCCCTGCTTGCAACGCAAATAATTCATCTAATAGCTGGTTGTGTCGATCGATAACCGTTGTATCATGGTAAAAACCTGAAATGACCAGTACACCAGGGCCCGTTTGTAGCGCCTGAGTCATTTCCTGTTGAAAAGCAGACTGCTTATCCTTGTTAGTGAGGCTGTCACGTAAGGCATCCGCTGAGTAACAGAGCACGTTTTGCTGGCAATTACTGGCCAGTGGAAACGCGTTAATATCGATCTTTTGAGAGCAAAGTTGTTTAAAATTGTTGATGTTTAAAGCAGCATGTTGTGCATTCATTCTTCACTCCTATCATGGTTTCTAAGGTTGATTATAGAAGAGTGTCGCGATTGTTGGAATATATATTCCCTTTCTTAATTAAAATGAAATTTAATTTCTAAGGTGCTAGACTGAGTGAGTAAATCACCGACGGGATAATGCTATGCGCCAATCAAACGCTTCCTCAGCAGCTAAGCGAGCAGAAAGTCTGGTATTGCCTAGTAGTGTTGATGCCCTGCATGGATTAATCGCCGAACAACAAGAACAGCTGAGCGCCCGTTTAAAACTCGTTGCGGTGCACTTGGTTGAACACCCACAGCAAGTTGCTTTTAGTACCTTAGCTGAAATCGCTAAAGCCGCAGGCGTCCATGCCTCGACATTGGTTCGTTTTGCCAATCATTTTGGCTTTAGTGGTTTTTCAGAGTTGCAAAAACTCTATAAAAACCAGTTACTACAGCACCCAAGCAATTATCATGAACGCATTAGCCAGCTCAAAAAAGCCAGTGGCAATGAAAAAAATGCTACCCCAAATCAATTGTTTGATGAGTTTATCGACGGTAATCAACTCGCCCTGTCTCTACTCCAGCAACAAATCACCCCAGCGCTCCTAAACGCCACCGTTGAAACCCTGTTAAACGCTAAAGAAGTCTTTATTTGCGGGATACGCCGTGTCTACCCAGTGGCTACTTTTTTGAACTATACCTTGAGCCAAATGGATGTACGTTGCTCTTTAATCGATGGCCAAGGTAGCATGCAGACAGAACAAGGCAAGTGGATGGATCAGGAGTCTGCACTTATTGCTATTACTTTTAATCCCTATGGAAAAATACCGCGTGAGACCGTGGAGTTAGCTAAAGAAAAAGGGTCCAAAGTCATTTTAATCACCGACAGTGAACTGTGCCCTTTGGCGCCCATGGCCGATCAGCTATTTATTGTCCGTGAAGCAGAGGTCAGAGCGTTTCGATCACTTAATTCTACGTTGTGCTTGGCACAAACGCTGTGTGTGGCGTTGGGGTATCGGCAGCAGGATAGCTCTCAATAGTGAAAATTAATGATATTTTACTTATAAAACAGCGCTAAAAGCCCACAACCAATCATCTACCCCAAAAAACCACTGATCAATCAATCAGTTTGTCGGTATTAGCTTGAATGTTAGTTTAAGTAGATCTTAATGACAATCAGTCGAGGAAACAATGCTACTTGATAAGAAAAGTACATTAGCTATGCTACGCTGCCCCAAACATAATACTCCCCTAGAAATTGATGGCCATACATTAGTGTCGAAGGATAATGCAGGATCAATATGCAGCTACGAATTTGTGCATGACTACCCCATTGTTGTTGATTTTGATCAAAGTATTTTAAAACAAGAAGATACGGCTAATGCTGCCTCTATTATAAAACGTCCTGATTACAAAGGCATATCAGGAGCTATTAAACAGATACTCTTACCCCCCTCTAAAGCAACAAAATCCAATGTTAACCAAATTTTAGCGTTATTAGACCTGCCCTCTAAACCACGGGTGTTAATGGTTGGCGGCGGCACCCCCGGCCAATCAATGGAACATTTTTATGAAGACCCCGAGATTGAGCTAGTCTCCTTTGATATCTATGCCTCAGATACTGTTCAGTTCGTTGCCGATGCTCACAATATTCCACTGCCAGATGATGAATTCGACGCAGTGATTATCCAAGCCGTACTTGAGCATGTGCTTGATCCACAGAAAGTAGTCTCCGAGATACATCGCGTGCTAAAGCCTGACGGTATTGTGTACGCAGAAACACCATTTCTACAGCATGTCCATGAAGGGGCTTACGACTTCACACGCTTTACTGAAAGCGGTCACCGATCCTTATTTAATGGGTTTTCCCTGATTAAATCAGGTACGACAGCAGGTGCAGGCACTCAATTGCAGTGGTCACTTGAATATTTCACCCGAGGAGTTTTCAGATCACGACTCGTTGGAAAAATAGTTAAGCTGGGATTCTTTTGGCTTCAGTATATAGACTCACTCATTCCAGAGACGTACAACATTGATGCTGCTAGCGGCGTCTTTTTCATGGGTAAAAAACAACAAAACATTATTGAACAAGAAAGGATTGTTTCGCATTATGGGGGTGCCCAATAATGTAAAGACTAGCTTATGAGTCGAAACCTAGGTTTCGGCTCACCCTAGCACACTGATCCGCATCATTTTGCAAAGATTATTCGCTACTCCTGACGATCCTGCAAAATCTCCCAAGACACTTCAACCTCGCCACCATCGCCTGCCACATACGCTGAGTCGCCGGTAATTGTCACTGACAAATCCATCGTGCGCTGGACGAGTGCCGCCAATGCTTCAATACTCTCCCAAGGAAAGCGATAAACCGATGCCGCTAAACGACTAAACTTAGCTTCACCCTGCGTCCACCACACATCAGACTTACTGTTAAAACTATACACTTTAACGACCTGAGCACGGTTACAGGCTTTTTTTACCCGATCAACAGAAGGCTCACCCACATCAACCCAGAGCGTGGTTTGCTCATCAAGGGTACGCACCCAGAGGTCTGGCTCTTCAACCTCATCCAGCCCTTTGGTGAGTTCCAGCCCCTCTTGTGCATTAATACAGTAGACCAACACACGCACCATCATCCGCTCCAATGTTTCAGAAGGATGCTGGGCAATCGTCAAACTAATGGAATCGTAGTAATCACGCTCTAGGTCAGAGAGTGAAATTCTTGCTTTATAAATCGTTGGTTTAATCGCCACAGCAACCCCAAAGGTATAGAGCAAATCACACTAAGCACAGGATGCACCCAGTGATTGCCGAGGCGTAGCCTAACAGAGCTTAGGGCTTAGGCAAATCATCAATTGATTCCAGGAATCCGAACCCACCCTTCCATCAACACCCGTGCGCTACGACTCATCACCACTTTGTTCACCGTCCAGCCATTTTCCCCTTCAACGGCCTCGGCACCCACTTTTAAAGTACCTGAAGGATGCCCGAAGGTTATCGCGTCACGCTCACCCCCACCTGCCGCAAGATTTACTAGTGTGCCTGGAATAGTGGCCGCTGTACCAATCGCTACTGCCGCAGTGCCCATCATCGCGTGATGTAATTTTCCCATAGAGAGCGCACGAACATTAAGATCAATATCATCCGCATTAATCTGTTTGCCGCTGGAAGAGACATAGCTTTGTGGCGACGCTACAAACGCCACTTTAGGCGTATGCTGACGTCCTGCTGCTTCACTGATATCACTAATTAAGCCCATACGCATAGCACCATGTGCCCGTATCGTCTCAAACATCTCCAACGCCTTGTCATCTCCATTGATCACGTCCTGCAATTCACAGCCTGTGTAGTCAATGGCATCAGCCTTGAGGAAAATGGTCGGAATCCCCGCATTGATCATAGTCACATCGAAAGTGCCAACGCCAGGCACCTCTAGTTGGTCAACCAAATTACCCGTTGGGAACATCGCATC
>JBMZDT010000171.1:0-5365 GCA_049614505.1 Leucothrix sp. | reverse complement strand
AAGGTATAGTGAGTCGGCAATCCAAACGGCTCAGGATAATCCACATGTACAAAGTACAAGCCGCCTGGTGGAGCAGTCGCCCCGGCTTCTCTACGATCTTGCTTGCGCATTAACTCAGGCAACCAATCAGCGGGTTGCTTGCCTTCACCCATCACAAACAAAGTACCCGCAATATTTCTTACCATGTGGTAGAGAAAGGCATTGGCTTTGACATCTAAATAAATAAAATCCCCTTCTCGGCTGACCTGAATGTCATGAATCGTTCTGACCGCATGCTTCGCTTGGCATCCCGCAGCGCGTAAGCTCGTAAAATCATGCTCCCCAAGTAGGTACTGTGAAGCAACCTGCATAACCTCATGGTCTAACGCTCGTCGATGCCAAGCAACCCGCTTACTTAAAATTGCAGGGCGTGTGCCGCGATTCAAAATGATATAGCGGTAGCGACGTGCCCCAGCTGAAAACCGCGCATGAAAAGACGCATCGACGGGTTGAATCCAGCGCATGACCGCTGTGGAAGAGAGATTACTATTCGTGCCGAACTGCCACGCATCAATCGTACGTGCAGCGTCACTTTCAAAATGAATGATCTGCCCTACACCGTGCACTCCCGTGTCTGTACGGCCCGCGCAAATCACTTTAACCGGATGATTGGCAACTTTCGAAATAGCCGCTTCCACATCACCCTGCACCGAGGGCGCATGGTCTTGATACTGCCAACCAAAGTAGGCAGAACCATCATATTCTATACAAGCCGCGTATTTCATTGGAGCCACACTTATTAAGACGCGAGTATCTTAACAGGTCAGCTCTCTCAGCTCATACAAAAAAGGCCAAGCAAATGCTCAGCCTTAATCAAACCATTTACAACTTGGATTTAGCCTGCTTGGTGCAGCATCTCTGCGGCTTCTTTCTTCTGATCATCATTCCCTTCAGCCATGACCTCTTCCAGCGTGCTGCGGGCACCTTCAACATCCCCCATATCCATATAGGCACGTGCCAAGTCTAATTTAGTGCTGATTTGCGCTTCCATTAGACCAGTATCAGAGCCCGTGTCCAAATCCAAGAAAGATAAATCATCATCAATCTCTCCTAAGATGTCATCCTTCGTTTCTTTGGTCTCAGACATTTTATAGACACTGTTTTCAGGCAAAATCTTACCCACACCACTACTACTTCCATCAAGCGCCAAATTCAGATTGGTTGTGCTCAATGCACCATCGTCTTTTTTATCAGTACTGGAATCATCAAGATCAAAATCTAATCCAGCAAAGTCGTCCAAATCATCAAAGTCATCTTGCTTGCTTGATGCAGTGGGTGCCGCAGAGGACTCTGGTGCCTCATCAATTTCAAACTCGCTAAAATCAAAATCCATTTCATTGCCATCAGATTCCGATACCGATGGCGGCTCGGCCGGTGCTGCTTCGGGGGTTATGTCTTGGATTGCCAAATCCAAATCAGCTTCTTCAAAGCTCGTATCAAGCTCAGGCACATCGATTGCCGCAGTGGCTTTAGAATTATCCGGAGCATCCGCCGTCACATCGGCTGATAACAGGCTATCTAAATCCATGTCATCAAAATCTAACACCTCGGCGTCTTTAGCACTGGCGAGGTCAGCCATGTCGGACGCGCTATCAAAACCAGGCACCCCTTCGATCACTTCATCAATCGAATCCCCCATAGCCTCTTCAGCGTCTGTTATCGTATCGCTTAGCTTATTTTGTGAGTTTTCAGCAAATGCTTTGCCTGCGGTAATCGCAACACCGCTTGCGGCAATCGCAGCGCCTGCTGCACCGAGCTTGTTACCCAGCCCTGAATCTTGATCAGACGGCTCTAACTCCGCTGTAAACGCATCAGGCATTGAAGGAGCACTATTCGTTGCAGCTCCACCCTTACCCGCAAACAATGGGTTTGCTGGTAGCATTTTACTGCCCCAACCTGACACTTTCTCCCACAGTGCATCTTTACCCGGCCCCTGCATCTGAGCAAACGCTGTTGCGGTTGTTTCAAAGGCTTCTTTATTGTCTGAAGCGTGATAATTTTCCAATAGCTTCGCATGGTACTCAAGATTGTCTGGCTGTTTCTCTATCGCCTTCTTCAGCTCCACCTCAGCTTGCTCGTGCAAACCATATACGATGTAGACATCCGCTTCCTGCAAGATATCGTCATCATCATCGACATCACTGGCCATGCTGCTCGCACTACCCATGCCACTCGCCGAGACGTCATTAGGCGACTCTTCTTGGATCATTTCATCCATCGGGTCAACATCAAACCCATTGCTCGCAGGTGTAGTGTGATCATCGATACCCGCAAATGGGTCATCCGCATCAGCAACGGTGTTATTGGCTGGCATATCATCAGTGCCACTACCGGGCGCAAATGATGGATCATCAAAATCTATCGGGCTGTAATCATCATACTCTTCGCTACTGTTACGACGACGTAAGAATAAGAAGCCCGCAATCAACGCGAGCAATGAACCGCCACCCAGTCCCATGACCAACGGCGAACTCAACAAGCCAAGAATGCCTTTATCTTCTTCAGCAGGTGCCTGAGGCATAAACGCTTTGGTAATGTCAGTGGCAGGCTTAGGCTCTTCTAAAACGCCAGTGTCTGGCTTTGTATCAGTAATAATAGCGGCGGCAGGGTCTGGCGTGCGTACAATTGTTCCAGCGCCTTCAGTCTCCCCTTGACCCGTAATCTGCTCAATCTCTCCACCCTGTTCATTGATAATGCCTTCAACATCAGGAATCGTCGCTTGCATTGACTCAGGTGGCTTACCCAAACTTGCTTGTAGCTCCGCCAACTGCTCATTTTTAAGCGTAATGATACGGTTTTTCTTTGTCAGCATTGCCTCAAGCTCAGAAACACGCGACTTTAATTCATTATTTTCGCGTGTTCGAGCAGTCAGTGACTCACTCGCTAAGGTCATTTGACGATTGAGGTCATCTAGCTTTGCCTGACCTACTAAGTTACCGCTATTGGCTGAACTCTTGCCAGCAGAACCCAAAACCTCAATCCGAGCCTGACTCGTTGTTGGTGTCGCCTTATCAGTTTTATCAGGCGTAGGGGCAGTCGCAACCTTGGTATCCGCTACAGTCTTTTTCTTAGGCTTACTATTTTTCCATTCGGTAGTTTGCGAACGAATATCCTGTTGAGCTGACCTTAGCTGCACCCGCTTCGCTTCGTTGATGGAAGGACGACGTATGGTGACACCGGATTTCAGATTATTGATATTGCGCTTGCGAAAGGCCGTTGGATTGGCTTGAAAGATCGCCATCACCATTTGCTCGTTACTCACCCCTCGGTAGCCCAGCTTTTGTGCAACTTTGTACAGCGTGTCACCCCGGCGAATGCGATAGGTACGTGGCCCTGTAGGTGCTGGCGCTGGATTTGCCACAGGCTGTGCAGGACGTTGCGCATTCGCAGTTTGTGCCTGCTGGCGCTGCTGTTGCAATTGCCGTTGGCGCTCTAATTGCTGCTGACGCGCCTGTTGTTGCTGTTGCTGCTGAGCAATCACTCGCTGGCGCTGCTGCTGTTGACGCAGCGACTGCTGGTCAATTGCATCTTGCTGTTGAACCTGCGCCAACGTCGGTTGCGATGGGTCAGGACGCACACCTACGGTGTTACTAGCAATCGAGGTACCAGGCTGCATCAGCACCGGTGGGTCTAGTAAGACCGTGTATTCTTTGAGCAACTGCCCTTTAGGCCAACTCACTTCTAACAAAAAATTGATGAAAGGCTCTTTGACGGGCTGACTAGACGAAACCAAAATAACCGGTTTGCCATTTTGCACAGCCGAACGAAAGCGCAGGCCATTTAAAAAATTCGGGCGGTCGATGCCAACCCGACTAAATACAGAAGGAGAAGCGACTTTAACTTTCAGGTTGCTAACATTAGCGTCACCAACTGAGAGTAAGTCAATTTTTGCTTTGAAGGGTTGGTTTAGATTAGACACCGACTCAATTTCGCCCAGCCCGAGTGCCAAACCAGCACTGGGATAAGAGATAGCTAGGTAAACAGCTAAACTTAAGGCCTTTTTATTCACTTGTTTAATCCCCTTAGTAGCAATAATGCTCTATCCATTCCATAGTTCCAGTGCAACATAAACCTCTTAACGACGGCAAATTGAATCATGAACGGTGCTCTATTGTTATTTTATTATATTCAAGCGTGAATCTTGCAACTACCTGCTCAGGCAGTGTTTCCACCCAAGCTCATCGGAATGCCCTGTAGCTCTCCGACCGCGTGTAATTAATAGCAATAAACCAATGAATAGCGCCTTAATAATTTCAGTTCGCTGTCAGTAACTGACGAACGATTGTCATAATGTGACAATTCCCCATCTGCTTTCAAGTTTTTCCGTGACTAAAGGTAATCGTTGATTAAAATTTCAGCTATCTGGATACTATTGAGTGCCGCACCTTTGCGTACGTTATCGGCAACCACCCAGAGATTCAAACCATTTGAATACGATATATCCTCTCTGATTCTGCCAACAAACACAGCATCCTTGTTAGCCGCTTCGGTCACCGGGGTTGGATAACCACCATCAGCCATTTGATCAAGAAGTGACACACCCGGCGCACGCGAGAGCAATTCCCGTGCCATGTCCGCTGAGATACGCTCCCGTGTTTCGATGTGCAATGCTTCTGAATGCCCAAAAAAGACAGGGGCACGAACCGCGGTAGGGTTCACCAACACCTCATCATCCTCTAAGATTTTCTGCGTCTCCCAAACCATTTTCATTTCTTCACGTGTGTAGCCATTGTCCTGAAACTCATCGATATGAGGAACAACGTTAAACGCAATTTGTTTGCTAAAGGTTTCAGGCTTTGCCTCTAAGCCATTAAGCAATTTGGCCGTCTGTGAAGCCAGTTCTTTGACCCCTTTTTTGCCAGCGCCCGATACCGCCTGATAAGTCGACACATTAATGCGCGTAATCTTCACCGCATCATGAATCGGCTTTAGCGCAACCAACATTTGAATGGTCGAGCAATTAGGATTCGCAATGATACCGCGCAAATTATAGTCAGCCACGGCATGAGCATTCACTTCAGGAATCACCAATGGCACATTGCTATCTCGTCGAAACTGCGAGGTATTGTCGATAACCACGCAGCCACTTTCTGCCGCTTTGGGTGCGTATTCAGCCGATACACTAGCTCCCGCTGAAAACAAGGCAATCTGTACTTGGGAAAAATCAAACTCACTCAGCAACCCAACTTTGTAGTAGGTTCCCTCATATTCTAGTCGCGTACCCGCCGAGTGTTCACTGGCCAATAAATGCAGTTTACCTACTGGAAAATTCCGCTCTGCCAAAATAGACATCATCGCTTCACCGACCATGCCAGTGGCGCCAACA
>JBMZDT010000170.1:0-5375 GCA_049614505.1 Leucothrix sp. | reverse complement strand
ACCGCCTATAACAATTACCTGACTAAGCACGACACTACCTCCTCAAGAGTGACCAAGCAAGTCACGGGTTTTGCCGAGGGATTTTTCTCAGGCAAAGGTGATGATGCTTCAGGCGTTGCAGGGGCTCTGGCCGCTGATTTTACGGTGGTTGGCGATCTTAGAGACTTAAGTGAGCAATTTAGCCTTTACCAAGATGGACAACCTGTGAATCAGTTGATTACCACATTGGCAGGCGTTGGGGTTGGTTTAACCGCTGCAACTATTGGTTCTGCGGGAATGGCTGCGCCTGTTAAAGCGGGCGCCTCAACGTTGAAACTTGCTGCACGCATGAATCGTCTAACACGCAGTTTTCGTGATGAATTAATGCGTATTGGTGCTAAGGTTTTCGATTGGAAGCAGTTTCTACGCCTGAGTAAAGGGGCGGACTTGAGCAGTATTTCCCGTGTTGCTAAACAGGCTTACAACCCCCAAGCGGCCAGAAGTCTAGGTGCATTGGCTGAGCAAGCGAACGGGATACGTAAAAACACCTCAACGATAGACAGCATTCGTTTGTTGAAATATGTTGAAAATACCGATGACTTGAGAGGTGTGAATCGAATAAGCCAGCAGTTTGGACTGCATACGCGGAGTGTCTTTTTATTGCTCGGACGAACAGCGATCCGGGGGGTTAAGACACTGAGGATAACCTTGGAGCTATTGATCAGTCTGACGTCCAGTCTCTTTTTCGGTTTGTTGTTTATCTCAACCATTGGCGGCGGTGATAAAAAGCGTAAAGAAAAAGAAGTGGTTGCTTAGTGCCGTGATTGCGTGGATACGTCTAGCCTAATTATTTTCATCAATAATTATTTGCCTTATAAGACTGACACCCATTAGAATCACCCCCGTGGCGATGGCGTCGCTACTGAAACATTATTAATGCCTTCTGCATTGAATGGTTTCAATTCTATTTTATTCCTGAACGCCGGGATCTTTTTCGAAGCGTTAAGCTTCTTTGGAGGTCACTATGACATTATCTACCCGAACTGATTTTCTACGTTTCCATAACGGTGAGCAGTCTGTTTTACAATTCTCTAACGAGGAATATGAGCAGCGCTTGAGTGGTTTACGTAGCATCATGAGTGAGCAAAATATTGATGCAGTTGTCTTTAGCTCTATGCACAATATTGCTTACTACTCTGGTTTCTTGTATTGCGCATTTGGTCGTCCCTATGCCTGTGTTGTCACGGCTACTGAGAGTGTGACGATTAGCGCAGGCATTGATGCAGGCCAGCCTTGGAGACGTTGCTACGGCGATAATATTACCTACACTGATTGGGCGCGTGATAACTACTGGCGCGCCATTGAATCAGTGACAGGCAGCGGTCAGCACATCGCTTTCGAACGTGATCATTTAACGCTGCTGCAGCTGGATAAGTTACAACATTTCCTAAAGCCATCGGATGTTTTTGATATTTCTGACCTAACCATGCAACAGCGCATGCTGAAATCACCTGCGGAAATCGAATTAATTCGTCACGGTGCAGCGGTTGCAGATGTGGGTGGTTATGCTATTCGCGATGCCATCAAAATTGGTACCCGAGAAATTGATGTGGCGATGGCGGGTCGTGATGCGATGGAGCTGGAGATCGCTAAGCGATTCCCTGATGCGGAGTACCGGGATACATGGGTTTGGTTCCAGTCTGATTTGAATACCGATGGCGCACATAACCCTGTTACCGCGCGTAAGTTAGAACACGGTGATATCTTGTCATTGAACACATTCCCAATGATCAGTGGCTACTACACGGCGTTAGAGCGTACGCTATTTGTTGGTGAGGTAGATGAAGCCAGTATGGCTATCTGGCAGGCCAATATTGATGCTCACGAGCTGGGAATTAGCTTGATTAAAACAGGTGCAACTTGTTCAGGTATCACGGCGAAGATCAATGAATTATTTATGGAGCGTGATTTATTACAGTATCGTTCCTTTGGCTATGGTCACAGTTTTGGTGTGTTATCGCACTATTATGGTCGTGAGGCCGGACTAGAGCTGCGTGAAGATATTGATACTGAGCTAGTCCCTGGCATGGTGGTTTCAATGGAACCGATGTTAACCATTCCTGATGGTCAACCTGCCGCTGGGGGTTATCGTGAGCATGATATTTTGTTAGTGGGTGACGATAGTTCAGAAAACATTACAAAGTATCCTTATGGGCCAGCGTTCAATGTAGTGCCGGTCTAAAGAACATAGGTTGTATACATAGAACGTATGATCGTAGTGCAGCTTTTTTCAAGTGAGAGAAGCTGCACATGCTTTAATAACAATGGCTTTATTTAGCCATTTAAAGTGTCATTTATAGGGCCGTTGTGGTGAATTCTGAAACCACCGACCCGTACGTCAACTCAATTACCATCACCCGGCCTGTATCAGAATAAAGCACTAACCATTTATTATGATAGTGGCATTGCAGCTGCTCATTTTTTGGGTAGTGAATATCAACTAGCCGCTTCACCTCATTAGATTGAGAGGCTAAATAAACACTCAAACTATACTCTTCCAATCCTTCATGGGAGACGAGCAAATAATCCTGCAACAGCTGAAGTTGCTGAATAGCGCCTTTTGAATCCAACCATTTAACATCTTCTGTTGTATGAAAAGCAAATGCAGTTGGGGTGTTGGGCGATACCAGTACCATTTTTCCTGAGCTACTTATTGCTGCAGGGAAGGCATTTAACGTTTCATGGATTAAGGGCGTACGCTCTTTTAAAAACAGTTCGGGAAGCTGGTATGTCCATAATTCAAACTGCGTGTTGTTTGCGGTGATCAAACTAAATGAGGTTCGGCTTCGTTGAATGTTGATGACATTGCCTTTCAAATCATTCAGTGCCCACAAAGCGGTTATGTCGGTCTGTTGTAAGTCCAGCACCATTAGGCTGTCGCCTTGAGCGACAATCCAGCTAAGGCCATCATAGTTGTTTGCCCAAGTGTCTAGTTGGGTTTGTTGCCAGTAGCGTGTTGAACGCTTGGTTAAATCGAAAATAGAAATGACTTGAAAGCCTTCATAAACAGCAACGAGTAGCGCTTGATAGCCATGATCTGATGCAACGATTTGATGGCATATATCAGCGTAGCTGGTGAGTAACTTACCGTGTTGTGACCAATGCTCTAAACCGGCTTCTGCAAAGGCTAATAACAGCGAGCCATCAGCTAAGCGTTGGCAGTCGTAAATGCGTCGCCCAAAACATGCTGTAAGTGGGTAGTTAGCTGGTTGGTTAAGTGCTAGAAGCGGTTGTTTTGAGCGAGTGTGAGCAATGTTAATGCGGGACATGTCTACCTGCAACACTTGGTCGTCGCAGAGTGTTATCAGTCGATTCCAACGGTGTTGATCGTGGTGCAATCGCCCTTTAGCGACATCACGAAGGTAAGGGCGCACTGCCATTGACGCTAAGTGGCGAATAACGGGTTTGTTCGGGTATTGGCTAAGTTCATTGATTAATCTCAGGCGATCAATTGCCGTTAGGTCATGGTCATTTTTGAAGGTGGCATGGAGCGCGTTCAAGTGCTCGTCTTTATTCTCTTCATCATAAATCGCTAACCTTAAACGATGTTGTATGGCTTGCTTACCGCCTAGCGCAACGCTTTGCTTTAACCATGCCAAGGCTTTATGACGCTCGTCGGCAATGGGCCAGATGATCTCAATGGCAGTTGCAAGGTCACCGGATTGATAGTGCAGCTGTGCAAGTGCGCGGCGTAATTGCTCCGCTTCTTGTGGGTGTGAATGGGAAAGTAGAGTGATGGCTTCTTCATAGCAACCGGAGATACGTGCAATTTGTATGGCGCGTTGCCAATCGCCTGCGAGTACCCACTGACGAATAACGCGTGCGGGTTTGGCGACATGGCCCTCAGCAACTTGAGCGGCAATCCGGTGTTTATTGTGCTTTTCTAAATAATTGAGTGCCCGATCAATGTCTTGTAGTAAATCAATTAAGACAAATGCAGCTTCTTCGATTCTGCCTGCTGCGTCTAGCGTGTCAAAGGCGCGTTGGTAAGTTTGCCTAAGCAGTGCAACAACTTGTTCGTCCAATGATACAGATTGGCCACCCCGGCTTCGCTGTAGGCTAATGCTTAGGTCAGAGCGGGGCATAAATTGACCAATCATGGGGTGGTCAATATTATCAAATAAGTCTTGCATAGTACCTAGAGGGACTGCACGTTTAAGCGCATCATCGATATTGCCATTTTGGAATTGCTGCAACATCTCCTCGATGAATTTTGCTTGTGATTTACCAATAGCGTCACCTAAAGGGCTGCGCATTAGCATGCGTGACAAACTGGCTTTCATGCGAGTCAGTAAATCAACTTTGGTAGGTTGCTTGTTTGCGGTACTGGATAGTTTTGTTTGTTTGGCATATTCCGTTTTTTGTTTTAGATTGGTTAGGAGTGCTTGCAATTCACTGCTGGGTTTTAAATTCTCTTTACTGAGAATTTCCCTGGTATTTTTCTTATCCCCCAAGGTAACTTGCGTCGGTTTTTTAGGCACAGGCTGCGCGTGGGCTGTTAGTTTAAAAAGCTGATAATGGCCTGTTTCAAACCATTGTGCTGGGTCGTATTGATTCTGATTGTTTAAAGTTATTAGGTGCCACTGACCGTGATGTAATAGCTGTAGCTGTTTGTCACTGGTTTTATGTAATGCTGGTGTGGTTACTGTGTCATAACGGCGGTTAGAAAAATAAGGGGATTGCCAAATTAGGGGAACGCCTTGTGCCTGTTCGACGTTTTGAAAACGGGCTATCGGTTGAATTAGGATATAGCCAAACGCTATTTCATAGAGACTGGAGCCATCCTCCCATAAGTTGAGAATACGTTGCTGTATTTGAGTGCTGTTTAAAAAATCATTGGCAAAGAAGTAGCCTTGCACCTCATAAAACCCTTGCAATGCAGCGTTATCCCAAATCTTCCTGTCGCTCATGCCATCAAGTCCATCGCAGTAATGGCTTCGTCACTGCCTAATGGGATTGTTTTTAGTAAGCCCTGATGGGTTTGGTAGTGCAGCAGGGGTTTGTTAGGGTTTAATTCTGCACTGATACAAGGTTCTGTTAATGTGCAACACACTTCTTGAAAATGTTCACCAACAAACGAAAAAGTTTGGTAGTCATATTGATTGACACAAACTAATGCTGGGGCTTTGTGTATCGTATGCCGACGGTGTATCCCTATGACGGCTTGATCCATGGGTACAGAGATAATCAGTGGGGCTTCTTGGTAAGGAATATTAATGTGCCATTGAGACTCCGATGCCTTGATAGCGATGATCCCAGCGTGTCGACGGCTCCAGTGATGGTGGTCGATAAACAGTTCAGGCACGTTAAATGGCATCTGATTTAACAGCGTTTTT
>JBMZDT010000169.1:0-5377 GCA_049614505.1 Leucothrix sp. | reverse complement strand
CACAGTAACCGCAGGCAATGCCTCAGGTATTAATGATGGTGCAGCATTTTTGGTGCTCGCTGCTGCTGAAGTAGCAGAACAAGCTGGCCAAAAGCCACTTGCTAAAATTGTCTCTTATGCCGTGGCTGGCGTATCTAATGAAATCATGGGCGAGGGGCCTATCCCAGCGACTCAACTAGCGCTTAAAAAAGCGGGCCTCACTCTCGAACAAATGGATGTGATCGAATCCAACGAAGCATTTGCTGCTCAGGCGCTAACCGTTGCTAAAGGCTTAGGTTTGGACATGGAAAAAACGAATCCTAATGGCGGCGCTATCGCCTTAGGCCACCCTGTAGGATGCTCAGGGGCTTTCATCACCACTAAAGCCTTGCACGAACTGCAAAGAATTGAAGGTAAGTATGCTTTAGTCACGATGTGCATTGGTGGTGGTCAAGGCATCGCCACCATTTTTGAGCGGATGTAATACTACTGAGCTATCAATAGTATTGGATAGCTCAGCGGCAGCTTGCGTCATTACGATTCATTAATTCTCTTGTTAGATCTGCTGAAAAATCAATAATCCCTTGATTTTTCAGCAGAAGCATCAATATTATAACCACTCAACGTTATCAACCTATAGGGAGAATCCCAATGCAACTTGTCCGCAATGTGGGTAGAAAAGATAAAAATATTCGTATCGCTGCTGGAATCGTCTTACTAATCCTTGGCTTGTTCATCGCAGATAGCGTCTTACTCACCCTGCTTGGTGCTGTTGTATTAGCCACCGGAATTTTTAGTTTCTGTTGGCTCTACACGCTACTTGGTATGAATACCGCAACGGTTGCTGAGCAAACAACCGCCAGCGATGATTTAAGTGAGCGCGCGATTGAAAACTTAGAAGATTTTAAAGAAGAAGCGGTAGAAACTGCTGGTGAGTTAAAAGAAAAAGCAGGAGAGGCGGTAGATGACTTCAAAGAAAGTGACTTAGGAAAACGAGCGGAAGAAACCTTTGATGAACTAAAGGAAAAAGCGGACGATGTCGTTGATGACATCAAAAGCGGTGAGTTTGCTAAAGATGCAAAGGAAAAACTGGGTGAGTTAAAAGACGAAGCATCAGACCTGGTCGATTCTGCCAAAGACAAGCTCGCACAAGCACGAGATAACCACCCTAAAAGCTAGTCATTTCAAGTGCAAACTGAATGGGCAAACTCAATTTTTGAATCCATCTACTTTGCAGGAAGACAATACATCATTAAACGCGATGACTTGTTGCTACCAATTGGCGGCAACAAAGCTCGCAAGCTACACCACCTCTCACAGCAGGACCTTAGCAATATCAAGGGGATAGTGAGTTATGGTGGGGCACAATCCAATGCTATGTTGGCCCTAGCGCAGTTTTGCCATCTCAAATCGCTGACCTTTGACTACTACACACGACCTGTTCCCAAGTGGCTAGCCCAAAAGCCCAATGGTAATTTAGCGGCTTCTTTAAGCTATAGCATGCGTTGGCATGTCGTTGAATCAGGTCTCCCACCCAATGGGTGCCCTCAAGACCATTTGCTGATACCACAAGGCATTTCCATGCCGGAAGCTGAGTTAGGCATCAAAAAACTGGCTTCTGAAATCACGCATTATTGCAATATTCACGCTATGCCTGACGCTGTGGTCGTATTGCCTTCAGGCACGGGTGCCACAGCGTTATACCTTCAGCAACACCTAACACAAGTCGTGTATACCGTGCCTTGTATTGGTAATGCAGCAGTGCTGATGCAGTTCTTCAAACAACAACTCCCTGATACAAAACGATACCCAACAATTTTAGCCACACACGCTAAAAAGTTTAGGTTTGGCGAACCTCAGCCAGCGCTGTTAGCGATCTATTTAGACTTGCTCAAATCAACAGGAATTGAATTTGAATTACTTTATGATGCAGAAACGTGGCTGCATCTCATTGACTGGCCCTGCGACAAGCCAATCATCTACATTCACAACGGTGGGGTAAGTGGCAATGCAAGTATGCTGGCTCGGTATCGTCGACTAGGGCTTGTCAGTGCCTGAATTGCTTTGAGCGGGTACGGTAATCTGATGATTCGCTTTGAGCACTTTGGCCTTGAGGTAGGAATGGTTGCCAGCGCTAATGTACGCACCTGTTGTGACCATTTCAGACACCGTAATGTGGTACTGCTCCAGCTGCTGTACTTTATTTGGATTATTGCTTAACAAGCGTACCTTATCCGCTCCTAAGGAATGCAGCATTTGCGCGGCCACTTCAAAATTGCGAAGATCGTCCGCAAAGCCTAATTTTGCATTAGCCTCAAACGTGTCGTACCCTTCTAGTTGAAGCGCATAGGCATCGATTTTATTATACAAACCAATCCCTCGTCCTTCTTGACGTAGATAAAGAATGTAACCACCCTGCTCTTTCACTTTTTGAATCGCTTCTTCTAATTGTGCGCCGCAATCACAGCGCTGCGATGCAAATACATCACCGGTTAAGCACTCAGAGTGGATACGCACAAGGGGAACCTCAACATTCTCACAGTCTCCCAGGCCAATAGCAATGTGTTCTTTGCCGTCGACTAAGCCTTCAAACGTGATAAAAGTTGCATCAATACCGCCCTCTTTGTGCAGAGGAATAACAACTTTATTGCGAACACTGGCATCTTTTGGCATTACTGCCTCCGCATTGGGATTGATGTGTGTATTGTTCGCCATGCGACGTGCCCATTATCAAAAACGCAATTTTAGCAATAACCATGGGTGCAAAGATACGTTGAATCTCTTCCAATCCGCAATTCCCATTGATTTGTCTAGGTGCTTAGGCTTGGTTATAGTGATACCTCTCTAACCAAGTCCTGACTCACATTGACAAAAGCTACCCATCCATCAAGACCTTATTACATCGGCTTACCCCAGTGGCACCACCCACAGTGGTATGCGCCAGACCATAAGGATGCACACTCGCTATCTGTTTACGCCCGTCACTTCTCCTCTGTAGAAGGTAATCACAGCTTTTATGGCTTACCCAGCGCACATAGTGTTAAGCAATGGCAGGCACAGACACCTGAGGGTTTTGAATTTTGCCTTAAGTTCCCTCGCACGATTAGCCACAGCGGTAACCTACTCGCCTGCGATCATTTAGTTGAAGAATTCATTCAACGCATCGCCCCACTTGAACAGCGTATTGGTATAATCTGGTTGCAGCTAAGCCAACAGTTTGCACCACAACATTTAGAGGCATTAAATGTATTCCTTGATGCGTTACCTAAGCACTATTGTTATGCGGTTGAGGTGCGTAATTTACGACTCTTTGATAAAGCCACTAATGAAAAAAAACTCAATCAAATACTCATTCAACACCAAGTGAATCGGGTTATTTTTGATACCCGCAGCCTGTTTGCTAATCCTTTTGATGACCCTGAAACGTTAGATGCTATTCGCAAGAAACCACGTGTACCCACCCATGTCATTGCCACTGCGGACAAACCGTTAGTGCGGTTCATTAGCCCATTAAATCTGTCATTATCCAAAGATTACCTTCGACCTTGGGTCAAAAAAACCTTGCAATGGATTGATGAAGAGAAAACGCCTTATCTCTTTTTCCACACCCCAGGCAATGAGAATGCCCCACAATTAGCTCAGTGGTTTTCTCAAGAAGTGAATAAAATCAGGCCTGAGATTGATACGGTGAAGCTGTGGGATAGCGAACCTAAGCAACAGTCACTACTTTAGTGTTAGCGCCAACGAAAATCACACCGCCAAACAGGATAAGCTCGCCTGCCAGATACTCTCACGCTTGAGTGTCGTTTCAGAGACTAATGTTGCAATGGTTTTATCTAACTCAGGATGCAGTACATCAGCCGCTATTTCTGCCAGAGGAAATAGTACAAAGGGATATTTTAAAATTTCTGCTCTGGGTACATCTTTATGCGGCTTTAAAATAGCATCACCAAACAGCAAAATATCAATATCCAAGGTGCGAGAGCCAAACTTAGCCCCATCGCGCGTTCGTTTCTGCTGTACCTCGATCGCCTTCAGATAACTTAGTAGTTCGGTAAAACTAAGGTTTGTCGTAAAGCCTGCTGATATATTAATGAAATTATCGCCATCAAAGCCTTCTGAACAAGATTCATAAGGCGCTGACAATACAATGCCTGGAAAATCTTTACGCAATTGATGAATACAGGCGCAAATATTTTCATCGCGATTAATATTACTGCCAATATCGACATAAACTTGGGTCATGACGCGCTATTCTCAGCAGTGCGCTCAATAATCACTCCGACCTCGCTAGCCCCATGTACAGCCACGGGCTTACCAAGACTCACTTTTACCCAAGGCAACTTCATTTTATCAAGCAGCAGTTCGGCTATTCTTTCGGCCAGTGTTTCCACTAACTCAAAATCACTTTGCTTTACAAACTCAGCCACCAGTTCAGCAGACTCTTTGTAATTGAGCGTGTACTGGATGTCATCTGTCTTAGCAGCTGGTCGATTATCCCAACCCATTGCTATATCAAGCTTGATCTGTTGGCGAATGCTTCGCTCCCAATCATAAATCCCAATACACGCATCAACCCGAAGATCTTTGATGTAGACTATATCCATTGTCACTGCCCTATTGTTGTGCGCCTCATTATAACGACCGATACCCTAAGCCTAAGCAAAATAATCATTACCTAAGGCCCTGTATTTGTGGCTATGCAAGGCCAGTTAAGCCTGCACATCAAGCCTTGAGACGTTTCGGTAACCTTTTGGTAATAGCTTACCGCGCTTACCGCGCTCGCCAATGTACTCTTGAAGCTCATCACCACGAATCATTTTATGCTGTTTCCCTGCATGTACCACCAGCTTCATATCATCATGTAAAGCCACCACTGCAACCACAGACTCTTCGCCGGTTTTTAGCTTAGCTGCCGGAACATTAATAATTTTATTACCTTTGCCGCGTGATAATTGAGGTAGGTCTTCCGCTTTGATAATGAGTAAATACCCTTCTGATGTAACAGCGGCTAAGTAACTATTTTCAATGGCATTCACTGGTCTAGGCGTTAACAGTTCCCCACCTTTTGACAAGGTAACAATGGCTTTCCCTGTTTTCGTTCGGCTTAGGAGCTCACTAAATTGACAGATAAAACCATAACCCCATGAGCTAGACATCAACAAAAACTGCTTATCGGCGGCCATAATGGTTTTGGCAAACACGGCATTGGCTGGCGGTGTAAAATAACCACTTAGAGGGTCTCCTTGACCTCTCGCAGATGGCAAAGTGTGTGCCGCTAATGAATAGCTACGCCCAGTGTTGTCCATCAAAACGACCTGCTGATTAGACCGACCTTGTGCGGAGGATAAGAACTCATCTCCTGTCTTATAGTTTAGTGCCTGCGGGTCAATATCGT
>JBMZDT010000168.1:0-5434 GCA_049614505.1 Leucothrix sp. | reverse complement strand
TCAATACGAAAGCGTACACGTAAAATCCGTTCATATGGTTCAATATGGATATCAGAAACGCCTTTTTTGATGGCATGTGTCAGCAGTTCATTAACGAACTTAGTTACATCAACGTTGCTATCATCTTGTTCATCGTCTTTTTGTTCAAGGGTTTTAGTGCCGACTACCAAGTCTTGATTGTGCGCTTCTGAGGTAATCACTAAGCCTGTTGCGACACCGTCGCTGCCATCTGAGCCATAAACGATACGCTGTAGCTTTGAGTGCTCAACAATGACGGGTTCAGGTACCAGCTTGGTCATCACTTTGATGTCATTTAGCTCGAAACCGTAAGCCGGGTCAGCCACCGCAATAATTAATGCACTGCCAATGGTGAAGAGTGGCACAGCCATGAGTTTACGCATCATTTCCTCTGAAATGAGCTGTTTCATTTGGGCAGAAATATCGATTGCATCTAAATCGACAAAGCTCATGCCGTATTGGTTACTACACGCTCGGGCCAGTTCAACTGAGTCCACCATTTGGCGTTCCAGAAGGTGGGTAACGATGGGTTTTTTGCGGTCAGAGGCGTCTCTTACTGCACGCACCGCATCACTTCGTTTCAGCTGACCATTGTCAACAAAGGTCTGAACGATACTGGGTAACGCTATTTCTGTGCGTGTTGTCATACGATAAATTCAATTCTGCATTATTTTTATAATTGTTGAGTCATGCTACGATTATTTTTAGATAGATTAAAGAGGGGCCAGACAGTCGGTTATTCTGTCATCAACAGTCACCTGCTTTACCGTTCTCTATGAGTATTATGTTATAATCAGACCATTGAAACCGCAGAGATAGGTTAATGATAAAACGCGTAAAACGGCTTGGTATTAGGCAGGTCCATGCCGCTCCTTTGAAGAAAAATTTATGATTCGCATCATTGGTATTGATCCGGGCTCGCGGATTACGGGGGTAGGGGTTATTGATAGCGATGGCCGCTACAATAAGCACGTTTACAGCACCTGCGTTAGAATGGGAAAGGAGTCTTTTCCTGAGCGTCTAGGCATTATTTTTCGTGAAATTACCCATATCATTACAACCCATCAACCTACGCAAATGTCAGTAGAGCAGGTGTTTGTGTCAAATAATCCTTCGTCAGCATTAAAGTTAGGTCAAGCGCGAGGTGCTGCAATCTGTGCTGGAGTAATGAGTGGCCTAGCCGTGCATGAATATAGCGCACGTGCTGTAAAGCAGTCCGTTGTGGGTAAGGGGAGCGCCGATAAAGATCAGGTGCAGCACATGGTTAAAATACTGCTTAATTTATCTGGAAAGTTGCAAATTGATACATCAGATGCGCTAGCCGTGGCATTAAGTCATGCGCACAATGGTGCTTACAATGCTAAAATTGCTGGCGCTATGCGAAAGCAGTGAATACTTCAATGAATAAAATGATGGTAAAGAGATTGGCATGATAGGAATGCTCCGTGGAAAATTGATCGCCCGACAGGCGCCAGATTTACTATTAGATGTAAATGGCGTTGGCTATGAGTTACAGGCTTCGATGACGACATTTTATGACCTGCCTGAGTTGAATCAGGAAGTCACTTTGCATACGCACTTTGTGGTTCGCGAAGATGCGCAAGTGCTGTATGCCTTTAGCTCAATTGCCGAACGTGCGCTGTTTCGTACGTTGTTAAAGGTCAACGGCGTTGGGCCTAAAATGGCGTTGGCCATTGTTTCAGGAATGACAGTTGATGAGTTTGCTGAGCGAGTAAAAGCGGGCGATGCAGTGGGATTAACACGTTTGCCTGGGGTTGGGAAGAAAACAGCAGAACGGTTGATTATTGAAATGCGTGACCGCTTACCTAAAACCAGTGGTGCTAGTGAAAGCATCGCTAAGCCAGATCAGGTAACGATTAAAAGCGATCCGCAGGAAGAAGCTATTAATGCGCTATTGGCATTGGGTTACAAACCTACCGAAGCGAGTCGTATGGTCAGCCGCCAAGCTAACCAGGAGCTTTCAGTTGAAGCGATGATACGTAATGCCCTGAAGGAGTCCTTGTCATAATGGAAGATGATGGGCGTGTCATCTCGCCAGTAGCGGGGCTGGACGAACTCATGACCGAGGATAAAATACGTCCGCAATACTTAAGTGATTATGTAGGGCAGCCTGCGGTTCGAGAGCAAATGGAAATTTTCATTCCTGCGGCTAAAGCTCGTGGGGATGCGCTGGATCATGTATTGATTTTTGGCCCGCCTGGTTTAGGTAAAACAACTCTGTCACACATTATTGCCAATGAGCTGGGGGCTAATCTTCGGCAAACCTCTGGGCCGGTCTTAGAAAAAGCAGGCGACCTCGCTGCACTGTTGACTAATCTTGAGCCGCATGACGTGCTGTTCGTGGATGAAATTCACCGTTTGAGTCCTGTGGTGGAGGAAATTTTATATCCTGCGATGGAAGATTTTCAGTTGGATATTATGATCGGTGAAGGGCCTGCTGCTCGTTCTATCAAGCTAGATTTGCCCCCATTTACGCTAGTAGGTGCGACGACGCGTGCGGGTTTGCTAACGTCTCCTTTGCGGGATCGTTTTGGTATTGTACAGCGATTGGAGTTCTACAATGTTCAGGATCTGCAGTACATCGTGACGCGTGCAGCAGGGATTTTGAATGTGCAAATTGAGGATGGGGGGGCGTTTGAGATTGCGCGGCGTGCTAGGGGAACCCCAAGAATTGCTAATCGGTTGTTAAGAAGGGTGCGTGATTATGCTCAGGTTAAGGCGGATGGTGTTATAACGGCCGACATTGCCGACCAAGGGTTAAATATGCTCAATGTGGATCAGCAGGGGTTTGATCACATGGATAGGCGGCTATTACTAGCCGTTCTGGAAAAATTTGAGGGTGGCCCTGTGGGGATTGATAATATAGCGGCAGCGATAGGGGAAGAACGGGGTACCATTGAAGACGTGTTAGAGCCTTACCTAATCCAGCAAGGCTACCTAATGCGAACGCCACGCGGTCGAATGGCAACCAAACTTGCTTGGAATCACTTTTCTTTATCCATGCCAGATGACAAATCGTAAATGTTTGGGAATTGAGTAGGCTCTCACCTTAAAAAAATGATAATTTGGAGAGGTTGTGCAAAATAATTGTCAGGCCAGAATGTTTACCTTCCCAGTGCGCGTCTATTACGAAGACACCGATGCGGGTGGTGTGGTTTATCATGCACAATACTTGAATTTTTTCGAGCGCTGCCGTACTGAGTGGCTGCGCCAGTTGGGTTATGAGCAGGATGAATTGCGGGCCACTCATAACGTACTGTTTGTTGTGCACGCATTAAGCATTAATTATTTGCAGCCCGCATTATTTAATCAGCAACTTATTGTCACCACTGAGGTCACAGAGTTGGGCGCGAGCCGCTTAATAATGGAACAGCAAATCCTTCGCGAGGCCGGTGAAGGAACGTCAGAGATTCTCGCACAGGGTAGTGTCACCTTGGCCTGCCTCGACAGCAATAAATTTAAACCGAAACGCATACCTCTGATGATCAGAGAGTCATTGTCAATTACGCACGCTGAAATAGCGTCGTCAAACGCCAAGGGGAATATTTGAATGTCATTTGACCATTCAATTTGGAAGCTGATACTGGATGCCAGTATTGTTGTGCAAGTAGTGATGGGGTTGCTACTGCTCGTCTCATTAATTTCATGGACAATCATACTGGTTAAATGGTCGCAAATCGGCACAGCACGGCGTAGTCAAAATCGGTTTGAAAAGCGCTTTTGGAGCGGTGTATCGCTCGATAAGCTTTACGATGACTTGTCTAAAAAAACCAAAAAGCGTGGCCTCGAAAACATGTTTTTCAGTGGTTATCATGAGTTCTTACGTGCTCGGCATGTTGATGGGGGCTTGCACGTACCTGCGGTTGTTGGAGCGCAACGCGCCATGCGTGTAGCAGAGTCTCGCGAGCTAGAAAAGCTCGAAGGCAACCTGTCATTTCTCGCAACAGTGGGTTCAACTAGTCCCTATGTTGGTCTCTTTGGAACGGTCTGGGGTATTATGAATTCCTTCTTATCGCTAGGACAAATGCAGCAGGCCTCACTGGCGGTAGTCGCGCCAGGAATAGCCGAAGCGCTGATCGCAACTGCGATGGGGCTGTTCGCAGCGATTCCCGCGGTTATTGCATATAATAAATTTAGTGATGGTGTAGATAGAGTCGCTAATAACTATGAGAATTTCCGTGAAGAATTTACGACGCTGTTAGAGCGTAATAGCAAGCCGGCGGGACGTTAATTATGGCGCGCCGTAATCGTGGTCGTCGCTCAATGGCTGATATGAATGTTGTTCCTTATATTGATGTCATGTTGGTGTTGCTGGTTATTTTTATGGTAACGGCACCTATGATGCAGACTGGGGTAGAGCTGGATTTACCTAATGCTGATACCGCTCCACTGGTGAATAACACAGAAAATTCTGCGGTGATTATTTCAGTGAGCGAGTCGGGTGAATATTTTGTGGGGGATAGTGAGGCGCTGAGTAGTGAGGAGTTAAATACGCTCATGAATGAAGAGCTTAAAAGCTCAAAGACAAAGCCTGTCTATATTCGCGCAGATAAAGAAGTGGCTTATGGTTTTTTAATGCAGGCGATGGCGACTGCGCAAAAAGCAGGGGCAACGAACATCGGCTTAATGGCTGACCCGGAAGCCTTAAATAACTAATGTTTAAAGTGCCGTTAAAGCATCCGTTTGCGTTCTTCGTAGCCATCTTGTTGCATGGCTGGGTAGCGTTATTATTTCTATTAAGTTTTGAGTGGGAAGTGCCTCTATCGGCATCGGGTGATATAAAGCTTCCTGTTAATTTAGTGATGGGTGATCAAGCTGCTTTTGTTAGCAAGCCTGAGCGGCGTCCTGTGGAGAATAAGGTTGCCAATGTGCAGCCAGATGCTAAAACAGCCGCAGCCGAAAATGCAGCGAAGTTGAAAGCCAAGGCTGATAAAGTGGCTGCTGAGGCAGAAAAAGAAAGACAAGCGATTGAAGCGGCTGAACAACAGCGCCGCGCTCTAGCAGAAAAGCAGCGATTAGAACAAGAAGAAGCCGCAGTGAAAGCATCTGAGGCTGCGGCTAAAGCAGCTGAAGCGGAAGCAGAGAGGATGGCGCAGGCCAATGCTGAGGCTAAGGCTGCGGAACAACAGCGGCAGGCAGAGGCAGAAGCGGCCCGACAAGCTACTTTACTGGCCGAGCAGCAGCTCAGGGCCGCCGCAAAGGTGGCGAAAGCAGCCAAAGATAAGGCGGCTAAAGAGGCTGCCCAACGTAAGCTTGCTGAAGCTAAGGCTGAACAAAAAAAGCAGCAACAGCGTGAAGCGGCCGCGCGTGCTGAAGTGGCTAAGCAAGAAGCATTAGCAAAAGAAAAAGCCAAGGCTGCGGCTAAAGCCAAAGCACTGGCTGAAGCGCAGCAAAA
>JBMZDT010000167.1:0-5461 GCA_049614505.1 Leucothrix sp. | reverse complement strand
TCGATGCCGATTTAGCCAGTAATAATATGGGGTGGCAGTGGGCGTCTGGCTGTGGAGCTGATGCTGCGCCCTATTTCCGTATCTTTAATCCGGTGAGGCAGTCTGAGAAGTTTGACGGTAAGGCGGAGTATATTCGTAAATGGGTGCCGGAACTGGGTAAGCTGTCAGATAAGGAGATTCATGAGCCTTGGCTGTTGCCTGAGGCGAAGCGTGGGGGGATTGATTACCCTGCTCCGATTGTTGATCTGGCGGCGAGTCGGCAACGGGCGTTGGAGGCTTATAGTAAGATTAAGAAGGCTAAAGACTGATTAGGGGCACGGTAGGGCTTCTTAATCTTGGTAGTTAAGAGTCGTGCTGAGTGATTGGATAGACGATTTGCTCACTCAGCGTTCCGCTGAAATGATTCGCTGCATCGTCTATCCAATCACTCGGCACTTAGTGCCTATCCGTGTTTTGGCTCAGAATGCCTAAACCCCACATAAGGTGCCACATCTGAGCAGGTGATTTCGTTCACACGTTCTTTTAGGCGATCAAGTATCTCAACTAGCCGAAGGTTTTTAAATAAGCTGTGATTTCTGTTAGCACTTCGTCTGCAGCTTTCATGCGTTTTATGCGTTGAAATAACTCTGCGGCTTCGGGGTAGCGTTTTTGCAAAAACACTAACCATTGTTTGGATCGATTGCTGACGAAGTTTGGGTGGCGGTTTTCTGAATGGTGTAGGTAACGTAGTACCATTTCTAAGACGTCTGGCCAGGTCATTGGTGTGTAGTTTTGCTTGGCTTGGTTTGCTTTAATTATGCGTGCTAGGTCTGGGCAGCGCATTGCGCTGCGTCCGAGCATGATATCAACACAGCCGCTTTCTTCACGGGCGCGTTTCGCATCGTCGGCGGTCCAGATTTCACCATTGATGATGACAGGGATTTTTGCTTTGTCGGCTACTGGTTTGACAACGCTCCAGTAGGCAGGTGGTTTGTACCCATCTTCTCGGGTTCTGGCGTGAATACATAGCTCATTGGCCCCTGCTGCGGTTATATTATCGACCACTTCTTCCAAAAAGTCATGATGACTGAAGCCTAGGCGGATTTTGGCGGTGACGGGAATGCTAGGGTCGACGGCATCGCGTACTGCGCCAACGATTGCACCAATTCGCGCGGGTTCTTTTAACAATATCGAGCCGCCATCGCTTTTGTTGACTGTTTTTGATGGGCAGCCAAAGTTGATATCAATTCCTGGCGGGGCTAGCTTTTGTGCTCTTGCTGCGTTGACCGCCATGGCTTTTGGATTGCCACCTAATAACTGCAAGTAAACCGGTACGCCCGCTGGGGTCATTCCGCCATTGGCGAGTTCTGGGGAGAAGCGTTGAAACACACGGTTTGGTAACAGATTTTCTGTAACCCGCACAAATTCCGTCACACAGCGGTCATAGCCGCCGATTCGTGTGAGAACGTCGCGCATTTCGTAGTCAACGACACCTTCCATCGGTGCCAATATAATTCGCATGGGTGACAGCGGCCATTGGTAAAAACGGGCGGATTGTAACACCTCATTTGATTTCTTGGGCAGATTGTAGATTCACGCAGCGTTACACCGGATAATCCCACCCAATTCTTCAGCGTCGATTCCTAACTTATGCTTTATGATCCGTATTTTTATTTTCTGGCGACTATCGCGACGCTCATTGTGGGTATTTCAAAGGGTGGCTTTGGCGGTGGTTTAGCGATTGTGGCTGTGCCCATTATGAGCTTGGCGATTGATCCGATTTTAGCGGCAGCTATTATCTTACCTATTCTCTGCGTAATGGATTTGATTAGTGTAAAAGCGTATTGGAAACAGTGGGATGCAGCACTGGTAAAATCTATTATCCCAGCAGCGGCTTTGGGTATATTGCTGGGTGGTTTGAGTTTTCATTATTTTAATGCAGGGGCGATACGGCTACTACTGGGGCTATTAGCGGTAACCTTTACGCTGAATTATTGGCTTAAGAAAACCATTGTTAAAAAGCAGGCGCATACATACTGGGGATGGTTTTGGAGTGCCTTGACTGGGTTTACTAGCTTTGTAGCGCATGCCGGTGGGCCGCCGATTAATGCCTATTTATTGCCGCTGCGATTAAACAAGTCGGTGTTTCAAGGGACTTGTGTCTTGGTATTTACGATTATCAACTACCTCAAGCTGATTCCGTATTTTTTACTGGGTCAGTTAAATGACGACAACCTTTACACCTCGCTCGCCTTATTGCCCTTAGCGTTTATCGGTGTTTTTATTGGAATTAAATTGCACAAACGCATTTCTGAAGTGCTGTTTTATCAGCTGAGTTACCTGTTTCTATTTATGACTGGGCTGAAACTCCTTTGGGACGGGATTGTTTCGTTCATATAACTGTACACAACATTAATTTTTGGTAGTAAAGCCTATTTATTAGGAATCTCCATAGTCTTTTCAGGCGTAATGAGTAAACTGATTATTTGAGTAATTTGTTTATTTTTCATCCAAAGGAGAAAGAACATGTGTGATTTAGACGGTTGCATTAATTACGATCACCTGCCAGCAATTAAGGTCGATCCAGAACAAAGGCGCCGCTTTCTAAAGGGAATGGCGGGCTTGCCATTAGCGTCAATTTTAGCTTTCCCAGAGCTTGCCAGTGCTGCAACCAGCGGCATGAGGAATGTAACGATTAATACGCCTGCGGGCAAATCAGTTACGGCCTCTGTGGCTTTTCCCATGCAGAAAAAGGCACCGACTATCCTACTCATCCATGAGTGGTGGGGACTTAATAACAATATCAAAGTGATGGCCGCTGAGTTTGCTAAGCTGGGTTACATTGCGGTTGCGGTTGATATGTATGACGGCGGTGTCGCAACTGATCGCAACGGCGCTATGTCATTAATGAAGGGCGTTACCCCGGAGTCAGGCAACGATACTTTAACTGCTTGGATCGATTGGATGAAAAACCATGAGCGTAGCACAGGCAAAGTTGCCACCTTAGGCTGGTGTTTTGGTGGCGGCTGGTCACTCAATGCCTCGCTGGCTAATCAAGTCGATGCGACCGTCATTTACTATGGCCGCGTCAAGAAAACCGCTGAACAACTAGCCACGTTAAACAGCCCGGTGCTAGGACACTTTGGTACATTGGATAAAAGTATTAATAAGGAAATGGTGAATGGTTTCCTAAACGCGGCAACAGATGCAGGTAAGGACAAGCAAATTCTGACGTACTGGTATAACGCCAATCACGCATTTGCTAACCCTACGGGCGCGCGTTATGACGAGGCTGATGCGGCCCTAGCGTGGGCCAGAACGCAAACGTTCCTTAAGGCACATCTGTCTTAAGTGTTGTTGCATTGATGGTTTGCGCTCATAGGTATGACTGCTTATGAGCGCTTTAGTAAGGCGTACACCAAGAAAAATAATCCAGTACCGCCAATAATTGCACTAAACAGACTCAACGCTTCTGCCTCTGCTAGCCCATGGTTAAGTACCGCGGCAATAAGCAAACCCGAGCCTACGATGCTCATAATCACTTGCTGATTCGACTGTTTAATACTGTCAGCTAATTGTTTTGAATCACTGTTGGCGGTCTGTGGGGTTAGGCCTAACTTTGCCATCTGCAATATGGCTTCATTCAATGCAACAGGCATACCCGGTGCTTGCTCCATAAATTTAGGGAAGTGCTTTTGCATACCATTAATCAGTGACCGCACCCCAACCTGCTCATCCATCCAGCGCTCTAAAAACGGCTTTGCAGTGACCCATAAATCCAAATCAGGATACACTTCACGCCCCATGCCCTCAATATTTAGCAAGGTTTTTTGCAGCAAAACAAGCTGTGGCTGCACTTCCATATCAAACCGCCGCGCAGTCTGAAATAAACGCAACAACAATTTACCGTAAGAGATATCTTTAAATGTGAGCTGGAAAATGGGTTCACATACCGTTCGAATGGCAGCTTCAAACTCGACAACACTGGTACCGCTGGGCACCCATCCCGACTCGATATGAACCTCTGCAACTTTTTTATAGTCCCGGTTAAAAAACGCGTGCAGGTTTTCCGCGAGGTACCGCTGATCCTGCATACTTAACGAGCCCACAATGCCAAAATCTATTGAGATGTATTTTGGGTCATGAGGGTTGGCGACATCGACAAACACATTGCCAGGGTGCATGTCTGCATGAAAGAAGTTATGTTTAAACACCTGCGTAAAGAAGATATCTACACCGCGCTCTGCTAGTACTTTCATATTCGCATTGGCGGCGCGAAGCCCTGTGATGTCGCCACCGTTTAAACCATAGATACGCTCCATGACTAATACACCGGGGGCGCAATAATCCCAATACACCTGTGGGATATAGAGGTCTGGGGAGTTTTCAAAGTTACGCCGCAGCTGATTTGCATTCGCCGCTTCACGCTGTAGGTCTAGCTCATCAAAAATGGTTTTCTCATACTCAGCTACCACCTCAACGGGCCGTAACCGCTTACCCGTCGCGCTCAGTTTATGCAGTAATTTCGCCATCAGAAACAGCAAATTAATGTCCTGCTGGATGACTTTTTCAATGCCGGGGCGAACCACTTTAACAATGACTTCTTTGCCCTCTTGCAGGCTAGCAGAGTAGACCTGTGCAATGGATGCAGCAGCTAACGGTTCTGTATCGAACCGTTGAAATAGCTCATCAATCGACCGATCAAGGTTACTTTCGATTAGATCGATCGCTTGCTCGGTAGGAAATGGTGGCACATCGTCTTGTAGCTTGGCTAACTCATCGGCGTAACGCTCGGGTAGCATATCGCGCCGCGTTGACAATATCTGACCAAATTTAACAAAGACAGGGCCTAAGTCTTCTAAGGCTTGGCGAATAGCAACCGCGGGCTCTATTGCTGCCCGCGCCTTCCATTTCCAAGGGGCCAGTTTATAGATGGGCTTGAGAAAACGTAAACGCGGCAGCGACAACAACAAGTCATCGAGCCCATAGCGAATCATGACTTGGATTATTAACAACAGCCGCCCAAGCTGGGAAATCAGTTTCATCAGGGTGTTGAGTCCCCGGCACAGCGCGCCTGTAGTAACGTAACGCGTGCGTCCAAGCGGTCCGCCGCCATCTGTAACTCATCCACGGCTTCCATAAATCCAGCCACTTCAGCTTTGGCAGGTACCATGCGGCTTTCTTCACTCAGGTATTCGGCGGTGTTGAGCTTCATCGCTTCAACTGTTTCGGCCACCCATTCATTGCCTTTGCGAACGCTGCTGCCCACCTGGTAAGCAGCCATATCACCCACCACCTTTGACAGTAATTCTTCCCAGTCAATTGAAGCGTTTGCAAGCAGTCGGCTAAACCCTTCGGCGACCCGCATGTCACCAGAAATTTCAACATCGCTTTCTAGCATCGCACTGGCACTGTCGTCGCTTTGGCTCAAACGGATTAAGCCACCCAATGAACCTGAAATCGTCGCATCAGCAGTACCTGC
>JBMZDT010000166.1:0-5500 GCA_049614505.1 Leucothrix sp. | reverse complement strand
CTAGCTTTTACAGTCTACCCAGTCACACTGCTGGGTCTTTTTGGCTATGCTTACGATAAGGCATTCTTTAACAATGGGTTCTGGAAGCTGTGGATTTTTATTTCATTAATATCAGACATTTATTCAGAGTCTGACATTTTTGATGGCGTACTTACTCAAGAGATTGACTTATTGACCATTGTTGTGACGCTAGTGATCTTAGTACCTATCTTCATTTTCCAATACCTCGGTTTATATCGCTATGCGTATACACCCTCAGACATTTGGACACCTGAAAAAAGCTAAACGACCCAGCGACTTTCCCCATAAAGCGCTACACTATTATTGAGTCAGCCAATAACGATCAGGAGAAGATAATGAATATAAAAACAATGGGATTACAAGCACTTTCGACCACCGCACTTATTGCATTCAGTGGCTCGGCATTCGCTTTGAGCTGTATGAAACCAGACCCCGTTCAACAATGTCAACGTATGCAGACAGAAAACCTGTCGCCTGTTTGGGCAAAAGGTCAGCTGCGTTTAAAGAAGGTCATTTCTCAAAAAGCTAAGGAAATGAACATTGGTGGTAAAGGCCCGGCGGTTGCTGAGTACTCGTTCACTGGGGATATCCGTGATAAAGCAGGCAAACGCGCTGTTAAAGACGCCAAAATCACTATCACGACCTCTTGTGTTGGCCCTTGGTGTGCCAAGTTGCCCGCTGATAAGTCAAGTGGTGCTTTCTTGTTAAAGTCAGATGCTCAATCAGGACTCAAGCTGCACCTTGGTGCCTGTAGCTTTCAACCCTTTACTGTGACAGCCAAGGAGTCAAGCGCCATTGAAGCCTGTGTTACGCCTAAGCCTGTTGTAGAAAAACCTGCAAAGCAAACTGGTGGTTCGCAGATTTTCTCACAGCGAAATAAGAAAAAGCTCGTAAACTAATAGTTAAGGGTGACTCGCTGACTTTCGTCCGAGCGAGTCATTTTCACTTACTAGGCCTTTGCGAGTGCTCCAGCACTAAGCCCCTCTTTTTTCATTGTGCCGCTTATTTCTCGCTTCTTGATTCTCCACAAACGCCTTCAGCTCAGTATCTGCCCAAGCCTGCGCCTCAGCCTCTGTAGCAAAGCCTGCCTGAGTCTTTGAAACCACGACATCTTTTCGACTGACCCGGCGCGTGATATCAGCCGTCCAATTTAAACCATCCTGAACAACCTTCGTTGCGTACTTATTCGCTGTCGCCATTACCTATTAAACCTTGTTTTACTATAAAATCCATCTAAAACACCTCAGTGCATAATGGGCACAATTGTAAATCAAACCGCACAATCAAGCGCCCTATTTTGTTATACTCCCGCTCAATTTTAACCGCCTAAACATCCCTTAATATGAAAGATTACCAAAATGAATTCTTAAACTTTGCCATCGACAACAACGTGCTTAGCTTTGGCGAGTTCACACTTAAGTCCGGGCGTTTAAGCCCTTATTTTTTCAATTTTGGGCTATTCCAAACGGGCTCAGCGCTCGCTCGGCTAGGCGATTATTACGCACAAGCCATCGTAGACTCTGGGCTTAAATTTGATATGTTATTTGGCCCTGCCTACAAAGGCATTCCGCTGGTATCGGTCGTTGCAGCAACACTCTACGAAAAGCATGGCATTGACTACCCCTACGCCTACAATCGAAAAGAAGCTAAAGACCATGGTGAAGGTGGCAACATCGTGGGTGCTCCACTGGAGGGCCGTGTTTTAGTCGTTGACGACGTGATTAGCGCAGGCACCGCCTGTAGAGAAGCAGCCGATTTTGTTGAATCAGGTGGTGCTACATTGGCTGGAATTGCTATTTCCCTTGACCGCCAAGAACGAGGAACGGGCGACAAATCCGCAGTACAAGAAGTTGAAGAAACTTACGGCATTAGCGTGCTACACATCATTGGCCTGCACCATGTTATCCAACACATTGAGCAAACAGCCAATGACCTTGAACTATTAAGTCGCATCACAGCCTATCGTGAACAGTATGGGGTTACAGCGTAACTTTTAGGCCGTACTTTGCTGTACTAACGCCGCATACAAGGCTCTGATTTTATGGGTCATTGGGCCAGCTTCGCCTGTTCCAATGACCCTGCCATCAATAGCATAAATGGGGGTTTGAGCACCAAACGTTCCCGTCAGAAAAGCCTCATCGGCTCCGTACGCCTCATAGAGTGAATAGTTTTTCTCAAACACAGGAATATCGTTCTCACGGCATAAATCGATCACTTTTTGACGCGTCACACCATTCATGCAGTAATCGCCCGTTGAAGTCCATACCTGCCCTTTTCTTACAATAAAAAAGTTACAGGCATTGGTTGTATTAACAAAGCCATGCGGGTCAAGCATTAACGCCTCATCAGCTCCAGCCGCCTCTGCCTGTAGGCAAGCAATCACACAATTTAGCTTAGAATGCGAGTTAAATTTAGCATCCTGAGAATGCGGTAAACCACGCACTTGTGGCACGCTTGCTAGGCGTATTCCTCTGGATTTAAGACGGTTAACTGGTTTAGAGTGCTCCATAATAATAACAATGGTTGGGCCAGTTCTTGATAAGCTTGGGTGCTGAAATGGCTTCACTTTAACACCGCGCGTGATCATCAAACGGCAGTGTACATCCGTGGTCATATCATTCGCCTCAGCCGTACGACGCAGCGCATCGGCGATGCCTTCTCGATCCAAACCAATCGCTAAAGAAACAGCTTTGCAACTGTCAAATAAGCGATCCATATGCTCATCAAAAAATGCCCATTGCCCGTTGTACAGGCGCATCCCTTCCCACATGCCGTCACCAAGCATAAAACCAGAGTCGTACACAGACACCTTAGCCTCGTCTCGATGCACAATGTCACCATTGACATAGATTTTGATATTCTGATTACGGCTGTCTTCGTTAGCATCGTGCGTGGTGATAGTTTTTACTTTATCAATATCCATAAAGGTTCTGTTTCCATTGATGTTTTATAAAAAGCCCACGGGTAAACCGTCAGTCTAATGGTGGTAAGCGCAATACGCTTATTAAGATAAGATGCTACCAATACTGCACTTGCAATAACACATAAATAATAAAATCAAGATGACAAAACTATGAGCCAAGCCTTTGAAAAAAACCTATTACCCCTTCAATATGAGCTACTAACATCACTCGAAACGTTAGCTGGCTCTCAGCAGATTTTGCGACATTTTCTAATGAAGATTGTTAATGCACTCGACTTAAAGCATGCTTATTTTCTACAAAAATACAATGAGAACGCAGGCACAGCACCACAAACCTATAAAATACCCCAAGTCGTCTCTAGCAATATTATCGAGCATGCCGCATTAAAAAACTATCACAGCGACACTTCACCTGATGAAACCAGTTTTATCGAAACCATCCAAATTAAAAAAAATTATTTGTATGTGTTTGGCCTAGATCAACTAGGTTATTTAGTACTACACCGTGAGCGAAAACCCGTTGATACGCCTTATCTTAATGCCATTACTCAGCCATTAGTCAGGTTTGCACAAGCCTACTTCAACCGAAACGAGTTTATGCTCAATATCGCCCAGCACAATACAACAGGCTACCTATCCGCAGCATTGGAACGTAAAAAGCACAAACTGGATTATATTCTAGGGTCCAATGACCATAATTTTGTCTTGTACCAACAGTCCATTCAGTCCATGTCACCCAGTCGCTACACGGATCACCACGAAGTCTTACTGCGCGTTCAACATCATGACGATATCATCATGCCACATACTTTTATCCCAACCGCCGAACGTTATGGGAAAATTTGTGAGATTGATATTTGGGTGTTAAACAAAACACTGAACTACCTCAAGAATCATCAAGGGCAGCCAATGAATGCCAACTTATCGGGAATTACCTTATGCAATGCCGAAGCTAGGCAAAAAATTTGTGATTTGATTCACGCATACCCTAAGGAAGCGCCTTATCTGTGTTTAGAGATTACCGAAACGACCACCATCGCCAGCTCTGGGGCCTGCATTGGTTTTATGGAACAACTGACTAAACTTGGCGTCAGCTTTGCTATTGATGACTTTGGTGCGGGTATGTCTTTCTTTAGCTTCTTACAAAACTTGCCAATTAAATACATAAAAATCGATGGTTCGTTCATTAAAAATATTTGCCATAATGAGCTTGATGCCGTCATCGTTAAAACCATTACGGATGCGGCTAAAAAAATGTCTATTCAAACTGTCGCTGAGTTTGTAAGAGACGAAGCCACTTTAAATCGAGTCTCTGAGCTGGGCATTGATTATGCGCAAGGTTACTGTGTTGACAAACCTCAGGAACTTGCGATGCACTAATACTCACACCCAAGGAATTCCATGCACCAACGCTTAAACTTTATTGGCTGTGGTCAGCTTGGCAAAACCCTTGGTCATCTCTGGCAACACAGCCACACCATTTGCATTGGTGATGTACTCACCCGCGCCAATGCCAGCGCTCAGTCAGCGGTTGGTATGATGGGTGCTGGCAGAGCAATAACGGCCATTGACGACATGCAGGCCGCTGAAATTTATCTCATTGCGTGCGGGGACGATGCTATTGAAGACTGTAGTAAACAGCTAGCCTCAAGCGGCTTATTACGCCAAGGCGATGTGGTCTTTCATTGCAGCGGGGCTCAGCCATCAACCTTACTACAAGCTTGCAAAGAACAGGGCGCATTGACTGCCAGCATCCATCCCATTAAAAGCTTTGCCCAACTATCACTGGCCATTGAGAGTTTTGCAGGAACTTACTGTGGCACTGAAGGTGACCAGGGCGCGCTGGATATACTTCATCCATTATTTGCGACTATCGGTGCCAACCTCCTGCCCATTCAGACAGCACACAAAACGCTTTATCATGCAGCCAGTGTCATTGCTTCTAACTACCTAGTGACCCTGCAAGAAATCAGCCTACTGACTTTTGAAAAAGCAGGCATCAACCGGGAAACGGCGACGGCCATTTTACAGCCTATTGTGACTGGCACCGTTGAGAATATTTTTCACTTGGGCACCTCGGCAGCATTGACCGGCCCCATTGCTCGTGGCGATAGCGAGGTGGTTAGTGCACAGCTCACAGCGATGCAGGACTGGAATGAAGATTTCGCAGCGACTTATAAGATACTTGGCAAGCTTTCTCTACCTATAGCGGCTGAAAAAGGTACCGCAGATATGGCCGATCTGGCATTACTACACCGCCTATTAGACGAGCCACCACAGTAGGATACTTTTGCTAAACCTGCTGTTGAAAACATGTCGCTTGTCCGATTAAGTGAAAAGCCTATGATTGACACATACTAATTAACGAAAGAGAAAAACAAAATGTCAATCTTAAACACACTGTCTGATGTCGTCTTTGCAGCTTTTGAAAGAAGCAGCCGCAGGAAAGCACTCGCTGAGCTTAACACAATGAATGATCGCACCCTAGAAGACCTAGGTATCTCTCGTGCATTGTTGAGTCAAGGGATCTCTTCATGGCCATGGAAGAGTGATATG
>JBMZDT010000165.1:0-5522 GCA_049614505.1 Leucothrix sp. | reverse complement strand
TTTTTTGTGCTTGTTTTTTTGCTTATTAATTGCTAATAAAGAATGCTTTTACAGCAGCTCCCTTACTTGTTGTGACTGCCAGAATTATCATCGTCGTCGTCAAGTGCATTATAAATCAAACCACCAACAACCAATGCACCCGCAACTTTTGCCAGTGAACCGACACCCGCACCCGACCGTTGATTGTTATGACCATGCGCTACGGCATGATGACCAGGCCCACAATTGGTACATTTATTTGATGAATAACCACCGTGAGTTGCGCGACTACCTGTATGTGAACAAGCTGAAAGGACAACTGCTGTGGACACAGTTAATGCTGTAAGAATGACCTTATTCATTGTATCTCCTTAGAATTTTCTATTAACTTTTTATATGATGAATAATCAGTAGGTGATAATGATTGATGAGCCAGTATCACTTACCTGTATCATCATGGCAGCTGGGCTTAAAGGCACAATTACAGCGGCGATCAATGGTCAATATTCGGGGATAATCCAAATTTAAACAATAAAAAAGCCCGCTAAGCGGGCTTTTAGTAAACAACTGTTACTGATTATTCATTAAATTCTGGCAACACCACTATCACGAGCCGCTTGTGAAACAGCCGCAGGGATTCGCTCAGCAAGACGTGGATCGAGTGGTGTCGGAATAATGTAATCCTTGCCAAACGCCATATCAGTTTTGCCATAAGCATCCATAACAGATTGAGGCACAGGCTCCATTGTTAGATCAGCCAATGCCTTAACAACAGCAACCTGCATTTCCAAGTTAATATCACTCGCACGTACATCCAGTGCGCCGCGGAAAATGAATGGGAAACACAAGACGTTGTTGACCTGATTCGGATAATCACTACGCCCTGTCGCCATGATCAAATCATCACGTGTCGCGTGTGCTAATTCAGGCGAGATCTCAGGATTAGGGTTAGATAGTGCAAACACGACTGGGTTTGGCGCCATCGACTTCAGCATATCCGCTGTCATCAAATCAGGGCCAGAAAGACCGATAAAGACATCAGCACCTTCACACGCTTCTTCAAGAGTACGTTTGTCAGTCGTCACAGCAGACATCTGCTTTTCTTTTGTCAGATCACCACGGCCGTCATGGATGATTCCCTTACGGTCAATCAGTGTGATATTCTGATTATCAGCACCCATACCCATCAATAGATTGGAGGATGCAATACCTGCTGCACCAGCGCCTAGACAAACGATCTTAGCATCTTCTAGTTTCTTACCCTGAAGTTTCAGTGCATTCACCATGCCCGCTGCGATAATGATTGCTGTACCGTGCTGGTCATCATGAAAAACAGGGATATCAAGCATTTTCTTTAAACGTTGCTCGATTTCAAAACAGCGTGGGGCACCAATATCTTCAAGATTGATACCGCCAAACGTATCAGCAATGTTCGCTACTGTTTGAATAAATTCTTCAGTATTTGTGGTGCTAACTTCGATATCAAATACATCGATACCCGCAAAGCGCTTGAACAGCACGCCCTTACCTTCCATCACAGGTTTACCCGCCAATGCACCAATATTGCCCAGACCTAACACCGCCGTACCATCCGTAATAACAGCCACTAGGTTACCCTTACCCGTGTATTTATAAGCGTCTTCACGGTTGTTCTTGATTTCCAAACAAGGTTCTGCAACACCTGGTGAATAAGCTAGAGACAGATCGTATTGTGTAGCCGTCGGCTTTGTTATATTCACTTCAAGCTTGCCTGGCTTTGGCTCAGCGTGGTATTGAAGTGCGGCGTCTCTCAAATTAGACATAAGTGATTGCTCCCTCTCTTTAGTAGCATGATAATTGAGCGACCTGAAACCTATTTAATTAAGGACGACAGCGTCGTTAGTTATAGGCAGATCAACAGTGGATCGAATTTATCAGGCATGCGCAGAAATGGCTAGTAAGATGCAGCTATAATCACTATTTAGTCTTAGGCATTACCAATCAGATATGAGCTTTTATACTGCCAGACATGGTAAAGCGGCTTTAAGAATATCAAATCACCCTGACTTAAAGCGACTTTGAATCGCAGCCAGCGCACCACGAAGAATATTCATTTCTGATTCATCAGGCTCCGCCTTAGAAAACAAACGCCGCACCTTCAGCATCAACTGCCCCGGGTGCTGCTGATTCACAAAGCCGCTGTCATTTAGCACCTCTTCAAGCACTTCATAAAAATTCTCACGCTGGGCAATATTAGGCAATGCTTGTGTTGCTTCAGTACTATCAGAAAGATGTTCTTCACCAGCCTCTAGCTGCTTCCTTAGTTCATAACAAAGAATCTGCACGGCGGAGGCAAGGTTCAGAGAACTGTATTCTGGGTTAGCTGGAATGGTCACCCGATAATGCGCCAGTTGAATATCATCATTATGTAGCCCCATGCGTTCTGGACCAAATACAAGGGCTACAGGGCCGCTTTTCGCTGTAGCACATAATTGGCTGGCAGCTTTTTCTGGCGCTAGCACTGGCAAATCAAAGGTGCGTGGCCGTGCGGTGCAAGCGACAACCAAACGACAATCATGCACAGCCTCTAATAAAGTATCGACAACTATTGCATCACTTAGCAAGTCCTCTGCGCTACTCGCCATTTTATTAGCTTCTTCAGAGGGAAAATCACGCGGCTCAACCAAGGTTAATTGACTGAGCCCCATAGTTTTCATCGCGCGAATCGACGAACCGATATTGCCGGGATGGTAGGTTCGCACCAACACAATACGAATGTTGTCAAAAGTGGCCAAGGTGTATTACCCGCTTCAATTAATTGGCGCGTAGTTTACACCATTGGCAGCTAGCAAAACCAATGCTTAGAACTTCACCCAAGCCGAATTATTATCAGCTGACTCCACACAGCATTCCAATAAGCGAACACCGTTAATGCCTGCATCTACATTGGGATACCAGAGGTTGTTTAGCGTTTCTTGATCATTCGCATCAGCCGCTTGCATGGCTAAAGCATAACGGTGATAAAGGTTTGCCCAAGACTCAAAAAAGCCTTCCGCATGACCACCACCAATGCGTGAACACACACCAGGATCATCACCATACAAATAACCCATACCACGATCCATCAGTTGTGCAGGCTGCCCCTGCACTTCATAACGCAACTGGTTAGGATGCTCATCCCACCACTCAACACTCGCCTTTTCGCCGATCACACGAATTTGCTGCTGGTGCATTGACCCCGCATTCACAGAACTTGCCCACAAATTACCAATAGCGCCATTCTTAAACTTGATAATCACATTCGCATTATCTTCAAGCGGTGCGCGGCTTTTTACAAAACTCTGGCGTACACAGCAAAGCTCATCAACCTCAAGCCCTGTAATCATTTCAGCCATGTGGAAAACATGCGTGCCTAAATCACCCAAAACGTACGTTGGGCCAGAAATCTCTGGATTCATACGCCATTTAGCGCCAGGGCTATGCTCTTCAACCGCCGTATTATGAAAACCATGCGCGAACTGCATATTAATCACTCGGATATCACCCAAGTCCCCACGCTGTACCATTTCGCGGGCCTGATGCAGCATTGGGTAGCCAGAGTAGCCATACATCACTGCAAATACACGATTCTTTTGCTCAGCCAGCTGCTTTAATTCTAGTGACTGCTCAACCGTAAACGCCAGTGGCTTCTCGCAGACTACGTGCAAACCCGCTTCAAGTGCTGCTTTACTAATCGCATGATGCGTGCTGTTCGGTGTCGCAATTGAAACGGCTTGGATACCATCCTCACGCGCTGCTTCAGCAGCAAATAAGCTTTGATAGTCTTTATAACAACGCTCAGCGCTAACCCCTAAATTCGTTCCAAATTCACGACCGCGAACTTCATCTAAATCAAAAGCGCCTGCTTGGAGTTGAAATAATCCATCGCGTGCTGCACCTGCGCGATGCGCATGCCCTATTTCACTGCCACGACCACCGCCGACCATGCCCCAGCGGATTGGAGAAGGGAGTTTTCTTTCTTCGTTAAACATATTTTTGCCTTTAATGTTGTCGTTACAGGTCTGGTGATACGATTCACTCACTCAGCCTACGGCTGAAATGATTCGTTGAATCGTATCCCCAAACCTTTCACTACATCGATTGGTTTTAGTTTATTGTCAAATTTATTTGGGATATCTCATTCTAATTAATATCCGCTTTGCCCGCTTCAGACGCCTATTTAATGATGTACCTCGTGAACGCATAACTTTTTACTAACGCATCATAACTAGTGAAGCACTGGGCTGTGAATTCGGCGAATCATTTCAACCAAAGGTTGAGTGAGCGAATTTACATCCCAGTGCGAAACGGACTATCGCGTAAAAGACTATAAGGCCTCCCAAGAAGAATCATTCTCATTAGAACGAATGGCCGCTTCCACAAACGCAACACCTCGCACACCCTCTTCAACGCTTGGGAACCATCGTGCTAATGGATCAACTGCCACACATGTTTCGCGAGCAACAATCACATCCACCAAATCTTGATACAGATTAGCAAATGCCTCGATATATCCTTCGGGGTGGCCAATAGCCACGTGCGTCGCGCGATTAGCTGCTGCGGATAAGCCGCTACCACCACGTAGTAAACACATTGCAGATTGATCAATTGGCCGATGCCATAGTTCATCTGGACGTTCTTGAAACCATTCGATACTGCCTTTGCTACCATACACCCTAATCCGTAGACCATGAACAGCACCTGCTGCGGCTTGAGTTACAAAGAAACTGCCCCGTGCTTTATTCGCATAACGCGTCAGGATACCGCAGTAATCATCTGCCTCACGACCAGGAACGATTGCAGTGATATCTGCGCTCAATGAAGTAGGCTCCTGACCTGTGATGTATGAAGCCAAGTGGTAACTATGCGTTGCAATATCCCCCATAATCAATGAAGGCCCTGCAATGTCAGGGTTCATGTGCCAGTTGGAGCCATCTTTCTCGGATTCGGTCAATTCAGCCAAGTGCCCTTGCACGTACTCGCTTTGCACCATGCGTAGCTCACCTAGCACGCCTGATTCCATCATAGCCCGTGCTTGTCGTACCATCGGATAACCGGTGTAGCTATAAGCAACGCAATATTCGCTATTGCTTTGTGCTACTCGCTTAGCTAAATCCTCGGCTTCATTCAAAGTGTTAGTCAGCGGCTTTTCACACAGCACATCAAAACCACAATCCAGTGCTTCACAAGATAACGCATAGTGACTGTTATTAGGGGTCATGATCGCTAAGACATCAATTTTTTCAGGGTGCGAGCGCTCACCTGAAAATAAATCCTCAGCCGTCGCATATGCCCGAGGGATACCTAATGATTCTCCCATTGATTTTGAGCGCTCAGGATTGGAAGACAAAACACTGGCTACTACCTCGTATTGCTCATACAAAGTCGCAGCCCCTCGATGAATTGGCCCAATAAACGAACCAATCCCCCCACCAATGACACCTAATCGGAGCTTTCGACCAAGCGCTGTAACCGTTCTTTGCGACATATTCTAATAGCCTAAAAATATTTAAAAGAGCGTTCTA
>JBMZDT010000164.1:0-5537 GCA_049614505.1 Leucothrix sp. | reverse complement strand
GTTTTTAACTTCCCATGGCAAGCCGTCCATCATTAAGCGCTCGCCTTCACGTACCGAGCCAATATTCAAAAAGATTTCGATCTGCTCCCAATATCTGGGGATGGCTTCACGCAAGCTCCAAGCAACGCCAACCAAGACCAAAATACTCAAGGTAAATAGCACCCAGTCCTCAGCAAGATAGAACACAAATAAAGGAACAATAATCATAAACATCGAAGTAATGCTGCGGTGAGCTAAGTCAATGACCCGTAAGCGAACGCTACGGTTGGCTTTTTGATACCCTTTAATGGTTTGAATAAGAATCTGAGTAATAAATTTAGAAACTAATACAACTAATAGAATGGCACCCAGTGCTTTTAACAGTACCCAGCCACGCTGTTCGAAAAACGTTTTAAAAATACTGGGTTCATTCTCTTCGCGAATCTTTTCGTCTAGCTCAAATTTTTCCAATTGTAATGTTGCTGAGCTTAGTTCGGTTTCGTAACCTTTAAGCTGCTGCGTCCAGCGGTTTTTTAGTCGGTCGATGTGTTTGTTTAGGTTGCGGTCTTTTGTTGTGTCATCAAGTTTGCTAATGTTTTTTAACGCGGTTTTGACAACAGGTAGGCGCTCGTTAACAAACTCAATCCTATCTCTGAGCTCAGCTTTTGCCCTGACATTATAAGTCAGGTGTCGCATTTCCTTGAGGGTGGGTTCTATAAGCGAAAAAATCTCTTTCTCAATATCGAACTGTTCGTCCTTAACGGCTCGAAGAGAGCTTAAATCAGTGCTAGCGGCAAGGTTTTCGATGCTGTGGTCAATTTTTTGAGCGTCATCCCCTTTGCTGTCGAGCGCAATTTTTAACTGCTCTTTTTCCGAGTCTGAGGACGCATTTTTTAACTCAATACTCAGGGTTGAAATATCCGCATCAATCACCGCCTTTTGTGCAATCAATGACGCGAGGGTGTCAATCGTGGTCGGTTCTTGGTGCTTTTGATCTGGCTTGGGGTCCGCTAAAACGTTACAGGCACTCAGTAGCGCTAGGAGAATAAGAATAAGGTCGAAACGATAGCCGCGATAAGTCATTTTGGTGGTGGATTCCGGTAGCCCAGTCGGAAATAATTCCCAGTAAGCTCTATGGCTTATAATGTGTGAATTATGTGTTGCAACGATTATACACGCTATTGCTGAGCGGACATGGAGAGAGAATTAAAAAAGCCAGCTCAAATGGCTGGCTTTAAACTGATGACAAATACCGTCATGCACTTGTCCCAAGGCGAGGGACTAAGCCAATACCTAGCCCCAAACCCATTGCAAGACTTACTCTTGGTTTTTGTAAACCATTTCCCCTTTGGGTTCAAAGGCGTCTGCGTCTAATGGGTTGTTGCTCTCCAAGTATTCTTTTAGTACATCGGCATCAACAAAACCAGTATCAACAAAGCTGTCTAAGCCTGAGATTTTAGGGTAACCATCACCACCTGCTGCAGTAAAGCTGGGTAAAGAAAAGCGGTAGCGTTTTTCCAAATCCAGAGGCTCACCACCAATCTTGACATCTGACACGCTGTCTTTATGTACAGTCATTGAAATGCCAGCAAACTGTGCATAAGCGCCAGTATCAGTCGGTTTGGTTGCGACAACGGCTAGGTAATCCAATATCTCTTGACCCGTCATAGAAATAAATGTGAGCGTATTAGAAAAAGGCTGTACTGACAGCACTTCTTTATAGGTGATGTCGCCTGTTTCGATCGATGCTCTGACCCCGCCAGAATTCATAATACCGAAATCAGCTTTTGCTTTAGTCATTTGTGCGGTAGCGATAAGACGACCTAGGTTAGTCTGACCGAAGCGGACTTTGTTGCGTTCACCTACTAACAATTTGTTGGTGCTACCCACTTTCATGCTGATCGCTTCTTTGCCTATATCTAGGTAAGGGCCAAGCAATTTAAGCATCTCTTTGTTATGCGCAATTTCGTTAGCGATAAAGACACGTTTCTTATTGCCGTCAGCATCTTTGATTTTCTTTTTCAAATTAACTGGGATTAAGCTGTAAGAAGCCAGCGTCGTCTTACCATTTTTGAACTCAAAGTCAGCACGGCCAACGTACTTACCCCACTCATGTGCCTGCATGAGGTAAATGCCGTTTTGTTTATCCGGCGTGCAAGCTTGCCCAGCTTTGTACTTGGTGTTGCGCTTATTCTCACCTTCCATGCACAGCGCTTCTTGGGAATGGCCACCAATGACAGCAGCGATAGAGCCTTCAGGTAAAGCGCGGGCCAGCATAACATCACCCGGTGCGTTGTAGCCATGTGTTCCATTGTCATAGTGGCCCATGTGGGTGACAGCGAATACGATGTCAGGTTTTGGGCCGCTTGCTAGTTCATCCAGAACCCGCTTGGCTTCCGCTTTTGGGTCTTTGAATTCAACATTCGATAAGTATTCTGGATTACCAATCCTAGCAGTGTCTTCGGTAGTTAAGCCCATGACAGCAATATTGATGCCTTGCTTTTCAATAATGCTGAATGGTTTGAACATACGAGTGCCACCATCTTTAGAATAGATGTTGGCGGATAAAAACGGGAAGCCTGCCCACTCCTGTTGCTTGGCAAGTATCTCTAGTGGATGGTCAAACTCATGGTTACCCAGTGCCATCGCATCGTAACCGATGTGGCGCATACCTTTAAAATCAGGCTCAGCGTCTTGCAGGTCAGATTCAGGAACACCTGTGTTGATATCACCGCCAGAGAGTACGAGTACACTACCGCCCTCAGCTTCAACTTGGTTGCGAATCGCGTTAATCAGCGTAAATCGTGCTGGCATGCCGTACTCACCGTGGCGGTTGTGCCAGAAACGACCGTGATTGTCGTTGGTATGTAAAATGGTGAGTTTATAGGTTTTGTCGTCTTGCCATTCTTTGGCGACGGCGGGAGTGGCTACGCAGCAGGCAGCCAGGACAGGAAAGATGAATGGGTGAAAGTTCATAGCAGCTCCTCAATAAATGTGTGGCCCATCTTAATATGAATTTTGTTATTTGTGGAATAAATAATAATTGTGCCCAATGTGCTTTTTTGACGCTAACGTGTAGCAAAGTTTGCAAGCGAGAGGCTCTAGTCTGATAATGCGCTCCTATTGCTACTCAGAGCTTCTATTATGTCAACGAATACTGCACTTCAATCCGCTATCGAATCTTTACCACACGCGTTACAAAAAGCATTGCCAAAACTGGCGGTGTTACATGATGGTGGGAACTTGGTTGTGGTGAGCCATGTGATGCGTAGTGAATCAGTAGAAGCGGCTAAAGCAGACATGGATGCGCTCATTGCTGCAGGCTTGTGCGAAGAAAAAGAGTACACCTATTACCAAGTGCAATCGGCGTTATTGAGTCATTTACGTTTGACGGTCAGCAAAGATGAGCGGCAGGTTGCCTATCAACACTGGCTAGCGGCGATGAATCAACTGCTGGGTTTTTTGTACCAGCAATACTTTGAAGACAACGTCATGGCAACCAAATTGGCAACCTCAGAGCGGCAAAATCTGATGGCTTATTTAGCGGAAGTGGCACAAGTACCGAACTTGGTGGCGGAGAACGCGCCTCAGGTCTTGGAAATGCTGAAGCGCATGGAGACGCTCTTAAAAAAACAAGAAGCGCCCGTTGAAAAAGACAATATAGCGCAGTGGATGACAAATGCCGAGGCACTGCAAGGGGCTTGGAGTGCGGTGCGTTTCGATTTGGAACGACAAAATGTCGAGCAATTATTGCAGCAAGGCTCATTGGAACCTGCTTCTAGAGCAGCGCAGGCGCTCGTGCAACAATGCCATGAAGCAGGGAGCACGGCTTATGTTGGGGCGAATAATGATCTGGCATTGTCTAATATTTTGCTTGCTAGGGTGATGAAAGCAGGTGGCTCCGGTGAGCAAGCACTCACTTATCTCCAGCAAGCACAGTCACTTTTAGAAGCGTCTGTTGAAAACGACAAAACAGCAGGACGCTATTTGGTTGCCAGTTTAATGGAGCAGGGGGAATGTCTATTTACACAGGGGCAGTTAGTCCCTGCCGAAGTGAGTTACTCGCGCGCAATTGAAATGGCGGAATCAGTTGATGACATGCGAGGTTCGGGGATTGCACAGACACAACGTGCGTCTATTTACTCAGCGATGAGTCGACCTGCTGATGCGCTGCGTGGGTTTGAAAGTGCATTGGAGGTGTTCCAGTCTTTAGATGAAGTGGTCCTAACCGTTAATGTTTGGCATCAAATTGCAATGTTACATCGAGTGAATGGCGATTTCGGGAATGCAAAAGCGGCACTTGAATCGGCACTCACCATTCTGCGTGAGCAGGGTAATGTGCCAGGGGTCATTAGCAGTTTGCTAGAGTTAGGTAGCTTGGCAGAGTCTCAGGCGTCATTTGCAGAAGCAGTTGCTTTCTATCGTCAAGCAGTGAACGCGGCAGAAACATCAGGTGATCAGTATCGTCAAGTTGTGAGTGGTAATCGCTTGGCCGATGCGTTGCGACAAGCAGGTGATATTGATGAAGCCCTTAAAGTGCTGGAGCAAGCTGGCAACCTTGGTCAACAGTTTGGGCATGATGCCGAACCTTGGAAAACGTGGGATATCCTTAGTCATCTAGAATCTGCAAGTAATAATGTGGAAGGTGCGAAAGTAGCCCGCCAGCGTGCGATTGAAGCCTACGTGGCTTTTAGAGTGGAGGGCGGCCAGAACAATGAAGGAGATGGTCAGCTGTGTGCAATGGTTCTGCAAGGTATTCAAACGGAGCAAACGGGGAGGGTGAGCGAAATGCTGGCGAAGCTTGCATCCAATGAGTCATGGCAAAGCACAGAAAATAAAACACTGTTGGGCGTGTTAGGCCAATTACTGGCTGGGGAGCGGAATCTAGCATTGATAGATAATGCTGAACTCAACTATCGTCATGCTGCGGAACTGATGATATTGCAAGACCGTTTGCCCGATGCTGCGTAGCGACCTATAACGCATCCATACAAAAAAGCCTCTAATGAAAAGAGGCTTTTTTGTATTTACGATGACTCACGCTACATCATAAAGCGCGTGTCAGTCTTGATTACTTTCTTTTGGCCATCTGGTTTAGCTGCACTAACGCGTTCTTTGCACGTTGCAAGCCTTTCTTGGCTGCGCGGTTGAACCAGTTTCGTGCCTGATTGACATCACGTTTCACACCAAAGCCATTTGCAAACATCGCACCAACACTATACTCGGCCATCGGTAGCCCTTGGTCAGCGGCTTTACGGTACCAACGCATCGCTAGCTGATAGTTTTTAGCTTTTACGCCAACGCCATCGACATACAGATCACCCAACAGGAACTGCGAGTTAGCTAAGCCTTTTTGTGCGGATTTATTTAGCCAATTAAATGCCATGCCTGGGTTTTTCTTCGTGCCTTGACCTTGCAAGTACATCAAGCCCAGATTGTGCTGTGCTAATGGAATGCCTTTTTTAGCTGCCATATTAAACATTTTAAACGCCATTTGTGGGTTCTTACGCGTTCCTAAGCCCTGCACATACATTGCGCCTATACTGTATTGCGCTGGG
>JBMZDT010000163.1:0-5566 GCA_049614505.1 Leucothrix sp. | reverse complement strand
GCGTATCAATGGCCGCTAATTGGTACGCCAAGCGCACAGTAGAGATGTGCCAGATTTGGAAAAAAGAGTTTGATAATCAAAGTGGCCGTGTTGTTTGTATTTTGTCTTCTCAGTCCTCAGCCCCTTGGGCGGGTAAAGAAACCTTGGATTGTCCGCTCTGGAAAGAGGCGGGTGGTTGTGGTCGCTATGTCGATGCTTATGCCATCGGGCCTTATTTTGGCGATTACATTGCTCGTAAAGAGCATCGTGAAACCGTTAAAAGTTGGCTGCGTGACCCTGATGGCGGAATGAATCGTTTATTCACTGAAATCGAGCAAGGTGGCCAATTAGATAAGGATACGGGTGGTGGTGCGATTAACTTGACCATGAATCAGTACGTTAAAGGGAACGTGCAACTTGCCCAAAAATACGGTTTACCGCTAATGGCATATGAAGCCGGTCAGCACTTGATTCGGTTTGATCCACCACATACCGTTACTGAGCCTGATGTGTTGAATTTGTTTATGAGTGCACAGAAACATCCGCGCATGCGCAGTGCTTACAATCGTTACCTCAATGCGTGGAATCAAAATACGCGGGGCGGTTTGATGATGCACTATTATGGAATCGGGAAGCCTAGCCCTAAAAACTTCTTCTCAATGTTAGATCACTCAGGCCAGCCGAGTACGCCTAAGTATCAAGCGCTCATGGATTATTTGGGTGCCCCAGCGACCTTCACACCTACGGTAAGGCGTGCTCCTGCTCCAATACCACCCGTGGCTAGAGCGCCGCAGCCTGTCGTTCGCTCGGCACCTGTTCAGCCGCAAGTAGTGGCTAGGCAGCCAGCCGTTCCTCAGCGGCCCGTGGTAAGACAGCCAGCTCCACAGCCGCAAGTGGTTGCCTCAGGCCCGTTGGGTGGCGCTGGCATTGCTCAGTGGAGCGTGAATGGTAACAGTGCGATTTCCCCAGCTATCAAGTTACAAAAAGGCCGCCGCAATGAATTGTCAGTGCTCTGGCAGTTTACTAACTTGCGTTTAACTGGTCGGGATTTCTTCCATATCTTTGCGATTGATAGTCGTGGTGGTCGCAAGTTGCTAATGAAGCAAACGTCAAGAGACATGAAGCAAGTAGGCGAGATGCCGCAAATTTATGTTGAAGATATTAGTCGCTACGTAGGGCCACCCATCCGCTTGCAGATCGAAGTCAGCGCGGGCCTTCAGGCGGTTATTGAAGATGTGAGTTTCTAAGCTATAAGCCTACGCATAAAAAAACCGGTTGTTACCGGTTTTTTTATGCGTGAAAACAACGATTGGCCTAATGAATCTGAGTGGATGTGGCCGTATAGAAAGGCTCTACGTGCTCAGTTAGGAAGTCACTAATGTCAGGATCATCTTCTGTGATTGTAAAGAAGTCGAACATTTCATAGTCGCTGTCGTTATCCGCTTCAGTAATGCGATTGGCAATGGCTTCAATGGTTGTGTCTAGGCTGCCATTCCCTTTAATGCCAACGAGTAAATGCGGCTCAGGATTGACGGAAGGCTCGTGAATAACAGCCAGATAAGCCATTTCGATCTGGGCATATTCGCCCATGACTTCGCAAAACTTAGCCACTAGCATCTCAGGTGTTTGCAGTAACACATCAAGGTAAATGCCTTCTGGGTCAAAGTCATCGTCCGCTTCCAGTAGGTCACCTTGGTTATCAAGACTGTCACTGCCTAATAGAGAGACCACATCCTCTGGGGCAAACTCCATGCCATATTCAGTGTTTGGATTGAGTACCATGGGCACGCCAAGCGTCATGCGAAACAGTGCTTCGGTAGGCACTTCAAGATAAGGCTCATCTTCAGGAATGGTTTTTTGCAATGTCTGAAGCGAGGTAAAAAATGGGATAACGGGGCTTTTGTCTTCCTCTGTCTCCCAGTGGTTGATCAATAGCTCATCATCATCGGTTAGCACAAAGTCACCCGATTCAATTTCTGCGGCGGGCTTGCCAAGAATGAATACCCTAGACTCCATGAGTAAAGAATAAAAGTCTTCCACATGCTTTTCATCGATTGCCGCTTGATGTAGCGCTTGCTCAAGCTTATTTGCTGGTAGCAACATGTTCAGTATCCCGAATTATGATTATTGAGTTGTTGACTAAATAGTGTAAATGAAATCGATTAGAAATAAAGTCATCGAATCGATTTATTTCTTTTGCAGGCAATTCAATAGCTTATCTGCCGTGTATTGCAATAACTGAGGGTAGCTAGTGCCCGATTCGTCAGGATTCCTGCCCAAGGGGTCTATTTCGGTGGTATTGACGGGTAGCCCTTCGGTTAACACCGTTAACGTTCTCTGTTTGAGATTAGGTTCTGCTACAAGGCACTGTACGTTGCTATCCATCAGCATTTTGCGTGCGCTAGCGATCGCCTTAGCGCTAGTTTTTAGTCGCTGTTGTGCACTCACAGTGCCCAGCTGATTCAGTTGGTAGTATTGCGTAAAGTACTGCCACGCATCGTGCATCACTAAAAAAGGTGTCGATTTGACGGGTTCTAATTGCTGTGTGATTGCCTTGCTAGTTTTACGGATCTCTTCAGTGAGTTGTTGTGTGTTGTGAGCAAAGGTTTCTTTGTGGTCAGGGATGGCCTCGATTAGCGCATCACGCATCGTGTTTGCCATGAGAATGGCATTGTCAGGGTTGAGCCACAGGTGATAGTCGATGGCACCTACGGGTTTTTCGTCATCATTATGGTCTTCATCCTGCGCATCTTCATGATCGTCATGGTGTGCTTCATCGGCATGTTGATCTATGTGCTCTTCACGATGGGCGTGAGGTGTTCTGGCTGCTAAGATTGTGAGTGATTTTGTATCGGTTAAGTTAATGACTTTATCCGTCGAGATATTGCGTAAGCTCTTATTTAAAAAGCTCTCTAGCGCAGGATCAATACGAAAAACTAGATCAGCAGCATTTAGTCGTCGCAGGTCAGACGGTCTCAGGCTGTAATGGTGGGGAGAAGCGTAATCAGGAATAATTTGATGAGTCTCGACCAGATCCCCTGCAATGGCTCTCACCAAAGCATGGACGGGTTTGATCGTAGATAGAATATTGAGGGTTTCTTTGGCGTGAAGAATAGGGGTTGGCAGTGCTGCAATGATTGCCAAAAAGAGTACAATGCGCTTCATTATGACGAACTCAGATGAAATATTGGCGACATTAAACCACGTAAGTTTGGCCCACGGAAGTCGGCAAATTTTACAGGACATTAGTCTGTCGCTTGAAGCAGGAAAAGTGCTCACCATTATTGGTCCAAATGGTGCTGGTAAATCGACCCTGTTGCGGGTGTTGTTAGGTTTGCAATCAGCAGACTCAGGCAACATAAAACTGCGTGATGGGTTGCGCATTGGTTACGTTCCTCAGTCTATTGCTATTGATAATAATTTGCCATTGACCGTAGGCCGATTTGTGGCCTTGGGGGGCAAGGGTTCGGTAGCCGAAGTGCTGGCGGTGTTGAAGGTTGAACACCTTATTGATGCTGCTATTCAATCAATTTCTGGTGGTGAGTTTCAGCGGGTGCTGCTTGCGCGAGCCTTGTTAAGAAAGCCTGAGCTGCTAGTGCTGGATGAGCCTGCTCAAGGCGTTGATGTCATGGGGCAGGGGGAGCTCTACGATAAGATTTCTGAGCTACGTAATCACTATGGGTTTGGGGTCATTATGGTATCGCATGATTTGCATTTGGTGATGGCTAAAACAGATCAGGTGATTTGTTTGAATCAACACATTTGTTGTTACGGTGTGCCGGATGATGTAAGTCGGCATCCGGAATACCAGCGTTTATTTGGTGATATGCCTGATAGTGGTTTGGCCGTTTATACCCACCATCATGATCATACTCATGATATTCAGGGCAACGTGGTCGGTGCTGAGCAGGCGGATTGTCAGCATGGATGAGTTCATTATTCGTGCATTGTTGGCAGGTGCTGCGGTAGCCGCTGTTGCAGGCTTGCTGGGTGTTTTTGTGGTGTGGCGGCGCATGGCTTTTTTTGGGGATACCCTATCGCATTCTGCTTTATTGGGCGTTGCTTTGGGCATGCTGCTGAATATTGGATTTATGGTTGGTGTGGTGGTGTCCACGCTGCTCGTTGGTTTGATTTTGTATGCGTTTCAAAAGCAAAAGCGTGTGAGTAACGATGCGCTTTTGGGGATCTTGGCGCACAGCGGCTTATCTTTAGGGTTGATCGCGCTTAGCTTCGTGACTACGCAAAATATCAATATTGAGGAATGGCTATTTGGTGATGTGCTGTCGGTGACCTGGCAGGATGTATTGTCGATTGCAGGCGTGATGGGGCTTGTTGTTGTGATGATGTGGTGGCTGTGGAAACCTTTGCTTACACTGACCGTTCATGACGAATTGGCTAAAGTAGAAGGGGTAAATACAAACTTAGTGAATTTATGTTTTGTGCTGGTAGTTGCTTTATTAGTGGCAACAGCAATGCAGGTCGTGGGTGCCTTATTAATCACGGCGCTGTTGATTATCCCAGCAACAGCGGCGCGTAACTTTGCAAAATCACCGGAACAAATGGCACTAATCGCGGCCATGATTGGGGTAGTTTCGGTGTTATTTGGCATTATGGCATCGGCTTGGTACGATGTGCCCGCTGGGCCAGCAATCGTAGTATCATCGGCCACCTTTTTCTTTGCTAGCCACTTAGGGCGGCGTTTGCTTTAACATTCTTCGGCAAAGCAACTGTTGCTATCGCATGGATTTAGACAAACATAATTGGCTTATGCTGGTTCTTCCAAGGGTTGGGTTGTTTCCACCAGCGTTCTGCGACAGTGGCATAAAGCTCACGAAAATCAATGCTATGTGATAAGTCACCGTTCACTAAGTCATCAGGTTTTAGGCTGGGCGTCTTGCCATAGAGGCCACCTTTTATCGCGCCACCCAAGACCAAGTTAACCGAGCCAGAGCCGTGGTCGGTACCCATGCTCCCGTTTTCCTGTACACGCCTACCAAATTCAGAATAGGTCATAATCAGGACGTTATCCCAGAGCTTGTGGTGTTTCATTGATTGGGTAAATGCAGCAAGTCCACGGCCTAAATGATTCATCAGGTTGTTATGAATGTCACGCTGATTAGCATGTGTATCAAAACCATCAAGAGTGATTTTGTAAACGGGTAAGTGCATCCCATTGGTAATCATTTTATCAATTTGTGCGAGTCGACGACCAAATGTTCCTGCTGGAAAGCGGACGGGTGACGGTTTGGCGCCTTTCAGTTTTTCATCAATAAGATTAGCCGCGAGGTTAACTTGGTTTTGCACATTTAACATATGGCCTAGTGCATCATTACCCGTGTTAAAGCTTTTCTTGTTCAGGTATTTAGTTTGACGCAAAAACTCATCAGAATTCTGCATAGCAACCGAACGGCCTTTTTCGCCTGCCATTGGGCCAAGACTATTGTCGCCTAGCACAATACCATTGAGTGGTTGTTCTTTATGATGTTGTAGTACCTTGGTAATCCAGCCTTCATCTACCTTACCATCAGCATTTGCACTTTCCCAAATGTCTGCAGAATGAAAATGTGAACGGCTGGCATTGGGGTAG
>JBMZDT010000162.1:0-5579 GCA_049614505.1 Leucothrix sp. | reverse complement strand
CAGATGGAGCGGACACACCTTTATCGAAAAATGCGTTCATTGAATATTGACCCTAAACAGTTTAATAAATAATTGATGAATATTGTCATTATTGGCGCAGGACAGGTAGGTAGTTCGTTAGCGACGAGTTTGGCGACCGAAGATAATGATGTAGTGATCATTGATAATGATTCTGAACGGCTGCGCCACCTGCGTGAAAAGCTGGATATCGATACGTTTCAAGGGAACGCTTCACACCCTGATGTATTAGAAAATGCCAATGTAATGAATGCGGATATGCTGATTGCGGTGACCTCAAGTGATGAGGTCAACATGATTGCTTGTCAGGTGGCTTATCAGCTATTTCGTACGCCAACCAAGATCGCGCGGGTGAGAGCGGTTAGCTACTTAAATCATCAAGAGCTGTTTTCCAAAGAAGCCATTCCAGTGGATGTATTAATTAGTCCTGAGCGCTTGATAACGGAGCAGGTGTATCGGCTGATTGCTAACCCTGGTGCGATGCAGGTATTGAGTTTTGCGGAAGGGCGTGTGCAGCTGGTTGCACTCAAGGCTCAGTTTGGTGGCAAACTGATTGATCACCAGATTCGTGATTTTGCAGACCATATGCCAGATGTTGAGGTGAGGGTGATTGCGATTTTTCGTGGAGGGAAAGCGATTCTCCCCGATGGCGACACGGTGATTGAGGTCGATGATGAGGTGTTTGTCATCGCTAGTGCACAGCATATTCGTGTCGTCATGAGTGAGCTTAGTATCGTAGAGAAGCCTTACCGACGGATTATGATTGCCGGCGGTGGAAATGTCGGTAGCACCTTAGCCAGCATGATTGAGAATGAGCGGTATCAAGTTAAAATCATTGAAAAAGATTCCAAGATAGCCGGTGTATTAGCTGAAGAATTAGATAAAACCTTAGTGTTAGAAGGTGATGCAGCGGACGAGCATCTCTTGCAGGAGGAAGATATTGGCAATACCGATGTTTTCTGTGCTTTGACCAATGATGATGAGGCAAATATCTTGTCGGCGATGCTGGCTAAGCGCTTGGGAGCTAGAAAAGTCATGGCGCTGGTGAATCGGCCAAGCTATGTGGACTTGGTAGAAAGTGGCATTATTGATATGGCGATCTCGCCGCAGCAGATCACATTGAGTGGTTTGCTGGCACACGTGAGGCAGGGTGATATTGTATCGGTTCACGCGTTGCGCAAAGGGGCTGCGGAAGTGCTTGAGGTCGTGGCTCATGGTGATGAAAAAACGTCGCGCGTGGTAGGTCGTTCACTGAAAACACTGAAGCTTCCTCCAGGGTCTACTGTGTGTGCTGTGGTCAAGGGAAAGAACGTTGTGCTGCCTAGCAGCCAAGTTGTGATTGAAGAGAACGACCAGGTTATTTTGTTCTTGTCAGATAAACGTTACATTCCCGCGATTGAAAAAATGTTTCAGGTGGGTATGGGGTACCTCTGATTCATGCAATATTCAGTTATTCAACGAATTCTCGGTTTATTGTTAATGCTGTTCAGCTTTACCCAGCTATTTCCGATGATTGTTGGCTGGCTTTACAGTGACCCCAACTTGATGCCTTTTTTGAAATCTTTTTTTATGCTGCTGTTTGGCGGTGTCATTATCTGGTTTCCAGTGCGATATTCCAGCAATGAGCTGCGCCTGAGGGATGGCTTTTTGGTGGTCATTTTATTTTGGGCAGTATTAGGTGTCTCAGGGGCCTTGCCGTTGGTCTTATCGAAGCCGCTTAATCTAGGTATGACGGATGCTGTATTTGAGTCTATTTCGGCACTGACTACCACGGGTGCAACCGTTATTACTCAGCTGGAAGGGTTACCCTATTCCATTTTGTTTTATCGTCAACAGTTGCAGTGGCTGGGCGGCATGGGGATTATTGTGTTAGCTGTCGCTATTTTGCCCATCTTAGGGGTGGGTGGTAGTCAGCTATATCGGGCAGAAGCGCCGGGTCCAATAAAAGATTCAAAGTTAACCCCCCGCATTAAGGAAACGGCTAAATTACTGTGGTTAATTTATTTTGGTTTCACCGTGGCCTGTGCGATGGCTTACAAATTGGCTGGAATGGATTGGTTTGACGCCATTGGTCATAGCTTTTCAACCGTTGCCATTGGTGGGTTTTCAACTCACGATGAGAGCATGGGGTACTTTCAAAGCCGTGCGATCGAAAGCGTTGCCATCGTGTTTATGTTGCTGTCGAGTGCGAACTTTAGCCTGCATTTTTTGGTTTGGCGTAAAAAAGACCCGCGCCTATATTTTCAGGACTCTGAGTTACGCTTCTTCCTCTACTGCGTGCTCTTGGTGAGCGCGATTTGCACGTTGTATCTGTATGTGAGTTATCAATTTAGCTCGTTCAGCGAAACGGCTTATATGGCTGTTTTTCAAGCTGTTTCGATGATCACAACAACAGGTTATAGCACCTCGAGCTATACCTATTGGCCAGTGTTTGTCACTGGGTTATTAATTTTTGCCAGCTTCATGGGGGGGTGTGCAGGTTCAACCGCTGGAGGGATGAAAGTGGTGCGTGTATTGCTGCTCTTTAAGCAGGGAATGCGGGAGATATTAAAACTGATCCATCCCAATGCTCGTATTGCCGTAAAGCTTAATCGAAAGCCTGTACCCGATAACGTAATGCAGGCTGTTTGGGGATTTTTCTCAGTCTATATTGGCGTGTTTGTGCTGTTTATGTTGCTGATTATGGCGAGTGGATTGGATCAGGTGACCGCTTTTTCAGCTGTAGCTGCCACACTCAACAACCTTGGGCCTGGCTTAGGGGATGTTGTGGAAAACTATGCTTCAATTAATGATTTTGCAAAGTGGGTGTTGTGTTTGTCTATGTTATTGGGGCGTCTAGAAATTTTTACCTTATTAGTAGTCATGACACCCGTTTTTTGGCGTCAGTAGGTACTCGCACGATAAGCTACCAGTTATCCATTTTAAACCCATAAGGCGGCATATTTTGTTAGGCTTAAATAAGGTATAAATGGAGATAAATAATAATGAAAAGAATCATCAGACGCCGTCGCTCCGGATTTACCTTGATAGAAGCGTTGGTTGCTATCAGCATTGTGTCAATTTTAGCGAGCATCGCTATTCCAAGCTTTACAAAAATGCTTGAGAGCAATCGAATCTCATCTGCTTCAAATAATTTTCTCAGCGCCCTGATATTCGCACGTAGTGAGGCTGCGAAACGAAGTTTTTCGGTCAGCATATGCACTAGTAGCAATGGCTCAAGCTGCGCGACGGATTTGGATGACTATGCGTCGGGCTGGATTGTGTTTGTGGATTGCGAAAACGATGGTGATTTGACAACTTCTGCGACCACCTGTGATTTTGATGGAGATGGCATTAATGACGGTGACTTATTGCTGCGAGTGCAAGAGCCGCTGACGCAGGTGTCTATTGTAGCGACCTCATCAGCGACCGAGGATTCATTTACCTATCGTTTTTCAGGTCGGCCTTTAAGTGTGGGTGTAGGGTTTGATGTTGGACCTGATGCAGCAACGCCTAAGAAAGCAATAAAAATCGCCAGAACAGGTCGCGTCCGTTTACAGAACCACTAGCGCAGCGCTTTGGGTAGCACAAACGAAACAGTTTCAACAACGCCTTGAGTGTCCGGTAAGACAGTAGCACCAAGCTCGCTTAGACGATTCGTCACCTGTTGTACCAATACTTCGGGTGCTGATGCACCTGCGGTGAGTCCAATATTGGGTTTGTCGTTCAACCAAGCCTCTTCGATGTCCTCAGCACCATCAATCAAATAAGCAGGCACGCCGCGTTTTTCAGCTATTTCACGTAAGCGATTGGAGTTGGAGCTATTGGGTGAACCAACAACTAAGACTAAATCACATTGATCCACCAGCTTTTTAAGTGCGTCCTGTCGGTTTTGCGTCGCGTAGCAAATATCGTCTTTCTTGGGAGATTCGATTTCAGGATAACGTTGTTTCAACGCATCAATAACGGTATTGGTATCATCAACAGATAGGGTTGTTTGAGTCACAAAGCCAATTTTCTTTGGGTCTTTAATGGTTAGTGCATTGACCTCCTCTTCGGAATCAACCCGGTAGATGGCACCGCCAAAGCTTGTATCATATTGACCCATCGTGCCTTCTACCTCTGGGTGCCCGCGATGGCCGATGAGTATTGTCTCTCTGCCTTCGCGACTGTAGCGCACGACCTCCATGTGGACTTTGGTAACTAACGGGCAGGTTGCATCAAAGACGTTCAAGCCACGACGTTTAGCTTCGTCCTGAACTTTTTTGGAAACGCCGTGTGCGCTGAAGATTACCGTGCTGTCATCAGGAACCTCGTCAAGTTCTTGAACGAATACAGCGCCTTTTTCCTTTAAATTATCCACAACAAATTTGTTGTGAACGACCTCATGCCGGACGTAGATAGGCGCGCCTAGTAGTTCAATGGCACGATCAACGATATCAATAGCACGGTCAACACCGGCACAAAATCCACGGGGATTCGCTAACGTTACTTGCATAATTTTAGTCGCGTTCAAATCAAAAGAATGATTGTAGCAGCAATTGAAAGCGGGTAAATGCCAAAGCGATTATGAGCGCTTATTCTGTACTATTTCAGCATTGCTTGATGAAAAATTCAGGATAACCGTTAGAATACGGCGTTTGCTTAGAAATGGTTGTCTGATGAAAGTATTGTTAGTTGGTAGTGGTGGGCGTGAACATGCCTTAGCATGGAAGGTTGCACAGTCACCAAAAGTCACGGAGGTATTGGTTGCACCTGGTAATGCGGGCACAGCATTAGAGCCTAATATTAAAAACCTTGCCATTGCCGCGGATGATATTGAAGCACTTTTAGCTTTTGCACAAAATAACAATATCCAGCTGACAATCATAGGGCCAGAAGCGCCATTGGTGGCAGGCATTGTTGATCGATTTACTGAGGCAGGCTTGCGTTGCTTCGGCCCTAGCCAGCTTGCTGCGCAATTAGAAGGCTCCAAAGCGTTTGCTAAAGACTTTCTCGCAAGACACCATATTCCCACCGCAGCCTATGGTAATTTTACCGACATTGATCAAGCGGTTGCGTATGTTAAATCAGTGGGTGCGCCGATTGTCGTTAAGGCTGACGGTTTGGCTGCGGGTAAAGGCGTGATTATTGCCCAAACTGAGCAAGAAGCGATTGATGCGATTAACGATATGCTGGCAGGCAATGCCTTTGGTGATGCAGGGCATCGGGTCGTCGTCGAAGAGTTTTTGCAAGGTGAAGAGGCCAGTTTTATCGTCATTGCTGATGGTCAAACCAGCTTGCCTATGGCGAGCTCACAGGATCACAAGGCGAGAGATAACGGCGATCTAGGTCCCAATACTGGGGGAATGGGTGCCTACTCGCCTGCACCGGTTGTTACGCCCGAAGTACACGATTTAATTATGCAGCAAGTGATTCAGCCTACAGTGGCGGGAATGGCCGCTGAGGGTTATGCTTTTACTGGTTTTTTATATGCAGGCGTGATGGTTTCACCGAAGGGTGAGATTAAAGTATTGGAATTTAATGTGCGCTTTGGTGATCCGGAGACGCAGCCGATCATGATGCGCCTCAAATCAGATTTG
>JBMZDT010000161.1:0-5589 GCA_049614505.1 Leucothrix sp. | reverse complement strand
CAGAACGGGCGCGTGATTCTATTGAAATGGCTAAGATTGTTTTTGGTAGCGATTTCTTAGAAACGAACGCGGTCATGCAGGGCAATATCAATGTGAATTCGCCCTTCATTTATGACGACACCATGTCAGGGTCGTTGCGCGTATATGCAGAAGCTAACCAGTGTGTCTGCGTGTCACCTGCAATTTTTGGTGGCGCAATGGGGCCTGTCACGCCCGCTGCTATTGCTGCACAAACCCTTGCTGAAGGCATGGTGGGTATTGCTTTATCTCAGTTAGTGCGTCCGGGCTGCCCGGCAGTGTTGGGGTCTTTTCACTCCACCATGAACTTGCGAACGGGCTCGCTGACATTCGGAACGCCTGAGGCCAATCTCGTCACGATGGCGCTGTCACAGCTGGGGCATCGCTTAGGTGTGCCAGTCAGGTCAGGCACTGGCGGGCAAGTCACTGCAGCTAACACAGCGGATGGTCAAGCCATGCAAGATAGTGCTAACGGCATGTGGGCAACGATGCTCTCAGGCACACACCAAGTTTGGCATGCCGCAGGCTGGTTAGAAGGTGGTCTCACCATGTCCTATGAGAAATTCATTATGGACGTGGATAACTGTGGCGCGATGCTGAAATTGTTCCAAGGTATGCAAGTTGATGAGGCTGCATTCTCAAAAGAGTCATACTCAGAAGCTGGGCCAGGCCAGAACTTCTTATCCACTAGCCACACCATGCAGCACTTTGCTAATGCCAATTATGAGTCACTCTTGCCCGATGCTGGCCCCTACGAAATGTGGTCTGAAAATGGCAGTCAAACGGCCGATCAGCGAGCGAATACACGCTGGAAAGAGATGCTTGAAAACTACGAACAGCCCGCTCTCGATAACAGCATTGATAGAGAGCTAAAAGCGTTCATGGCTGAAAGAAAAGCCTCTATGCCGGATGAATGGTACTAATTGCTCAGAATCTATTGAACTCCATTATAAAGTTTATCTGGAGATCACTTGAAACTACTCTCAAATAAAAACAAGTGATGCAAAGGCGTTTCAAAGGGATTGAAACGCCACTTAGCAATTACGCACGGCTCGCATAATAAGCCGCAACGCGCGGATCAGCTTTCACTCGCTCAATGTGCGCGACCATGTCTGGTGCAACACGCTCCACAATATCGGCAGGGATATGATCCAGGTGACCTGAAGTCAGTGATGACATAACGACGAAGCTTTTCAAATCAGCCATGGTTAGCTGATTGTCAGCGAAGTACTCGCCACCACCGCGCTTTAGCAATTCATCCAACCCACGAATGTAAGTAGGAAAAGCCCCTTCAGCCAGTTTCTCACGCGCTGCTTTCAGAGCATCGCCTTCCATTCCGAAGGTATTAGTGAGCTCGTGTGTAAGGTCTTCTAGCGCATCCATGACTTCATCACAGTAAAGTGCCTGCATATCGTCTTGAGGATACAGTCCTGCCATCTTGCCCACGTAGCGCCCCATTGCGTTGGATTGCGTGATCTGTGTGCCATCAATTGCTAATGCTGGAACCGCCTTGAAAGGCATCTTAGCAGCGATTTCAGCAAACTCTGGAAAAGAGAAGCGGTGATCTTCAAATTCGATGCCAGCGGCATGAAATGCAATACGAACAGGCTCGGCGCGTCCGCCATCAAAGTCAAAATAGGTTAGTTTGTAATTAGTCATGGGTCATTTCCTTTAATAACATGAGGTTGTCTACAAAACAGTCAAACCATGATACATCACAGCGTTGTTTTATACAGCATTGTCCTCCAAGATCATGGCTGCGCCTTTTGCCCCCACCATCATACTCGGCGCATTGGTATTGCCTGAGGTAATCGCTGGGAAAATGGAGGCATCGATCACTCGCAACCCAGCTACGCCATGTACGCGCAAACGGCTATCAACCACCGAATCAGTAGGGTCTGAACCCATGCGGCAGGTGCCAACCGCATGGTAAATCGTACCTGCACGTTCACGAAAATCAGCCAAAAGCGCATCATCTGTTTGTACTGCTAAGCCTGGTGTCGTTTCTTCAGTAATGATGGATTGAATCGCATCACTTTGCGATAGCTTGCGTAAGACCTTGCACCCAGCAATCGCTTCTTGGATATCTTTTTCTGTAGCTAAATAATTAGGGTGGATTAAAGGTTTGTCGAGTGGGTCAGGCGATTGAATGTTTATATGGCCTCGGCTTTCAGGGCGGCAAGCATTAAACGACATCGAGAACGCCGGGTAAGGATCTGGGTTCATCAACTTACGATCACCGGGTGTTAAGGTGTATGTGAGCGGATTGAAATACAGCTGTAAATTTGGTTCGGTTTCCGTTTCACCCGCACGTACAAAACCACCCGCTTGGTTAACGCTCATCGACAATAGACCTTTGCGTTTAAATACATATTGCAGCCCAACTTTCAGCTTGCCAAGCAGTGGATAAAGCTCGTTATTGATGGTTGGTTTTGTGCATTTGTAATAATGGGTTAGTGCCAGATGGTCTTGCATATGCCTGCCGACTGAGGCATTGGGCACTACGACTGGAATGCCGAGCTTAGTTAGCAATTCAGGATCACCAATACCAGACAGTTGTAGCAGTTGTGGTGAGTTAACCGCACCACCTGACACAATGACTTCTTTTCTAGCATGCACTTGGTGCAGTGAGCCTTGTTTAAGGTATTCAACCCCTGTGGCACATGTCAATGCACGTGAATGATTGATTGAATGCGTTTTAGCGTCATCATTTTTTTCACTCTGGCTAAACAAAATACGTGTTGCTTGGGCGTTTGTTCGCACAGTGACATTAGGACGCTTCATTGCAGGGCGTAAAAAGGCATTGGATGAAGAGGCCCGCCAGCCTTTGCGGGTATTGATGGGGTAGATACCCACGCCTTCCATTTGCTCGTTATTAAAGTCCTGAGTGTATGAATAGCCAATGGACTCAGCGCCTTGGAGAAACTGCTGGCACAGTGGATGTACATCAGCTGTCATGTCACTGATTGATAACTCTCGACTGCTCTGAGTGTTCGATTGACCTTGGTAATCCTCGTAACTTTTAAAGATTGGCAGGACATCATCCCAGCCCCAGCCAATATTGCCTTGGTCTCGCCAGTGATTAAAGTCGATGGCTAATCCACGAATATAGACCATGGCATTGATGGAGCTGGAGCCACCGAGTACTTTACCTCTTGGCCAGTAGGCTGAGCGGTTATTGAGGCCTTGATCTTTTTGTGTGTCGTACATCCAATTAAGTTTGGGATTGAAAAAGGTGAATCCGTAACCTAGTGGCATTTGCACCCAGAGGTTTCGATCGGAAGGGCCTGCTTCTAGGAGTAAAACGCTATGTTTACCATCGGCCGACAAGCGATTGGCTAGCACGCAGCCTGCGGAGCCCGCGCCGATAATAATGTAATCGAAGGATTCACTCATTCTGGGAGCCCTGTAGGTTTGCTGAGGTTGGCAAGTTTAGTGCTCTACGTAGTGGGGGGTGTCGGCCATTTCTAAATGCAGTGCATCCCCTGTGTAAGGGTTAGCAAGTGCCACTTCCTCATTCAATTCAACCCCTAATCCGGGGTCGGTAGGCGGGATGACGTAACCATTCTCCCATTGCATCGGTTTCTTTAAAATGTCTGAATGGAAGCCTTGCCATTGCTCGATACTTTCTAAAATCAAGAAGTTAGGGGTGCAAGTACTGAGTTGTACATTGGCTGCACCAACAATGGGGCCACAGTAGAGGTGTGGTGCGATTTGCACCTGATTAACCTCTGCCATGCCTGCTATTTTTTTGGCTTCTAACAAGCCACCCACACGCCCTAGGTTCATTTGTAAAATGGACGCTGAGCCCGCTTTGAGTAGCCTTGCGAAGTCGTACTTTGTGGCGAGGCGTTCACCTGTTGCAACGGGGATAGTCGTGGCGTGGGCAACCTTTGCCATTTCCTCTGGACTGTCTGGGGGGACGGGTTCTTCGAACCAGAGTGGGTCGTAAGGCTCTAGCCGCTTGGCTAGGCGAATGGCGCCCGCAGCGGTCATTTGTCCATGGGTGCCAAATAACAAATCAGCTCGGTCACCGACAGCTTCACGGATAAGCTTGGCAAATCGTTCGCTTCGTGCCAGTGCAGGCAAAGAGAGTTGGCGCCCGTCAAAGGCTGTATAAGGCCCAGCAGGGTCAAATTTCACGGCGGTAAAGCCTTCATTGACATACTCTAATGCGCGCTCTGCGGCTAGCACTGGGTCAGTGTACACATCTGTTTGATCACCTGATTTAGGGTAGATGTAGGTGTAAGAACGCAGTTTTTTATGGACTTTACCGCCCAGCAAATTGTAAACAGGTTGGTTTGCTTCTTTACCAACGATGTCCCAACACGCCATTTCTAGCGCGCTCAATACTCCCATGAGCGAGAGGTCAGGGTTTTGCGTAAAGCCGCTGGAGTACACGCGTCGCCACATGGACTCGATATGATGTGGGTTATAGCCCCAGACACAGCGCTCAAAGACATCTTCAATCATCTGCACGACAACACTTGGGTGGAACGGTAAACAATACGCCTCACCAATGCCTGAGACACCGCTGTCGGTTGTGATTTTTACAAAAACAAAGTAACGGCCACCAAAATGCGGTGGTGGGTTGCCAACAACAAAGGTTTCTATATCGGTTAAGCGCATGATTTTTCCTTATACGTTATTCGCTGCTTATAAGGTTTTGGTAGGTGGCTTAAACGATAGGTATAGCACCAAAACCTGCTCTATTGGCTAGCATCATCTATAATAATACGTGTAAAGATACCACAAGAAAACGCAGTGCGTGGAGGCTTAATTGTGCAGACTGTATGAGGCAGAAATGGCCCCTGGATTCAGCGCTACACTGGGATAACGTTGTAGTGACGTAAGCGCTCAGTAAATGTTCCTTTAATGGTTTTTTCAAGAATTTGCTGATAGCGTGCTTTAGGCATCATGCCCCAAAGCTGCTCCTGTTCAGATAATACTGGTTCATACTCGCCTGACACACCATAAGCATCACGCATGCTGGCTAACGCATCCGGAACAATTTCAGCCAGCCACATTTGTGTTTCTGGCCACATTTCATCGCACCAAGCCAAACTTAGCCAGCCGAAAGCGGCATGACGAGGTTCGTCTTCTAAAATCCGGTTATAGGCTGTTAAAGCGGTGGGGTTGTGTGTGCCTTTACGCATGGCACTAAAAAGGGGAACGGCAACTGTTTCACCAAAGCAGTAGCTTTCTACCAAGACGTATAGAAAACTTTTTCTCAGGTCATCAAACTGTTCTGTCAGTGAGAGAGATAGTTCATCATGGGCGAGACCAGAGGTACACCCTGCTTCTGCAGCGATGGCATAACACAGTTGCGAATGCACCATTTCATCATCGGCTATCCTGATTGCATCACGGATCAAGTCCGGACTCATCGCAATCTGCTGCATCCAATGCACCAGATGGATGGTCCGGGCAGATGAATTGTATTCAGAGCTGGTTTGATTTAACCAAAAGTTTTGAATACGTTCCATCAATGATCACCGCTTAGCTCTAATTTGAATCTTATGTATGTCTCGAATCGGCGCAGGGTTTACTACCTGCGGGCGCTTTATTTTA
>JBMZDT010000160.1:0-5590 GCA_049614505.1 Leucothrix sp. | reverse complement strand
GCGGTTAAAAATCGCTTTGGTGCAGTCAATGAGCTGGGGGTATTTGCGATGACCGATAAGGGCCTGAAAGGTGTCAGCAACCCCTCTTCTATCTTCTTATCCCGCCATGATGAAGCGGTGCCTGGCAGCGTGATTATGGTCACTCGCGAAGGCACCAGACCGCTTCTGGTTGAAGTCCAAGCGCTAGTTGATGAGAGTCATGGCTCACAACCCCGCCGGGTAGCACTGGGCTTGGAACAAAACCGTATGGCGATGCTACTTGCCGTTATGCATCGTCACGGTGGCATCTCCATGTTTGATCAAGACGTCTTTGCTAACGTTGTCGGGGGCGTCAAAATCACAGAAACAGCGGCAGATCTGCCCCTAATGCTCGCCGCATTATCCAGCTTTAGAAACAATCCTCACCCCTCTGATATGGTGGTCTTTGGCGAAATCGGCCTCGCTGGAGAAATTCGCCCCGTGCCTAACGGCGAGGAGCGCCTCAAGGAAGCGCACAAACATGGCTTTAAACGCGCCATCATTCCTAAAAAAAATATGCCCCGCAAACCCATTAAAGGCATGACCATACACCCTGCACAGCGCTTGGAAGAGGCACTTGAGTATCTGTGATTTAAAGCAAACACTTGATGCGGCCAGTGAAACACTCGCCACCGACCATGCTAACGGCGTTGCAATCTCACAGCTACTATTGCAACGCAGTGATACGATTGATCTCGTCTGCACGACCCTATGGCAACACTCAGGCTTAGACCAAACACAAACCACCCTTATTGCTGTGGGTGGCTACGGCCGTGCAGAAATGCACCCCGGCTCAGATGTGGATTTACTATTGCTTTTAAACGAGCAACCTAATGCCGATCAAGAAACACAGCTCTCTCACTTTTTAACTGGCCTCTGGGATTTAGGCCTAGCCGTGGGCCACAGCGTTAGAACGGTTGAGGAATGTATTGAAGAGGCCGCAGCAGACTTAACCATTATTACCAATCTAATGGAATCTCGCATAATTTGCGGGTATCAACCCTTATTTGAGCAACTACACCAACACATCACCCCCCACTCAATATGGCCCAGTGATCAATTCTTTACAGCCAAATTGACAGAACAACAACAACGCTACCAGCAGTACGGTGATACAGCTTATCGCGTAGAACCAAATCTTAAAGAAGGGCCCGGCGGTTTGCGTGATATCCAAATGATTGACTGGATAACCGAACGCGCGTTTGGCACACGCCTTGCCGATACACCAACACAAGACATGCCACTAAGTGACAGCGAACTAAAAACACTTATTGATGGCAAACACTTTCTGTGGAGCGTGCGATTTACCCTGCATCAGCTCGCAAAACGCAAAGAAGACCGCCTACTCTTTGACTATCAACGGGCACTCGCACACCGCTTTGGTTACACCAATGATGAAAATAACGAGTCGATCGAACGTTTTATGCAGCGTTATTACCGTACAATTACCGCACTAGAACGGCTCAATGAAGTACTGCTTGGCGCATTACGCAAACGCATCCTACCCAACCCACAGACAACGCCGTTTCACATTACGCCACTGTATTTAAATGATGATGGCTACCTTGGCATCGCTACCCCTGATGTCTTTGAACAACACCCTCATACTTTGCTAGATGTATTTTATACGCTGCAAGTCACCCAGCCCCAATTAAAAGGGCTCACGCCTGATACGATTCGCGCACTCCGCCACAGCCTACACCTGATTGATGATGAATTTCGTGCCAATGAACGGCACAAAAAAATCTTCATGAATATTTTAAACGAATCCAGCGGCATTACCTTTGTCACGCGCCGCATGAACCGTTATGGCGTACTCGCCGCGTACATACCCGCGTTTGCGAACATCGTAGGGCGCATGCAGTTTGATTTGTTTCACGCATTTACCGTTGACGACCACACGCTCAATCTAGTGCGCCACATCCGCACCCTTAGCGTGAAAGAAGGGCAAACAAAATACCCGTTTTTAAGCAAAGTCTTCGCAGGCATTCCTAAGCCGCAAATATTGTACTTAGCCTCCCTATTTCATGATATTGCCAAGGGGCGTAAAGGCTCACACTCTGAACTCGGCGCGGTGGATGCGCTGGAATTTTGCCAATCTCACGGCCTTAACGAGTACGATGCCAAGCTGGTCAGCTGGCTAGTCCTACATCACCTAACGATGAGCACAACCGCTCAGCGCCAAGATATCAGCGATCCTGACGTGATTGAACGCTTCAGCGAATTAGTCGGCATCCAAAACCGTCTGGACTATCTTTATTTATTGACCGTATGTGATATTCGCAGCACTAATCCTACGTTGCTCACTGACTGGAAAAATGCACTACTGCAAGACCTTTATAAATCAACCCGCAGCTATTTACAGCAATCGACTGCACGCTCCCCCACGATTACTGAGCTAATTACTGAACGTAAAAATTCTGCTGCCAACCAGCTAATTCAGCACGGTATTAATCGAGTAGATTGTGATGCCTTTTGGGCGAGTATGCCCGAAGAGTACCCATTACAATACAGTATGGATGTACTCACTTGGCACATTAGAGAGCTACATCGCTCCCACGATGCACCCATCGTTCGGATTAAACAAGATGAACGACGTAGCAGCAGTCTGGTTTTTATTTATACCCAATACAGCGATACGCTGTTTACACGGGTTTGCTCAGCGCTGGAGCAAATGCAGATCAATATTGTCACCGCTGGCTTAGTGACGAATCACAACGGTTACGCGCTAGATACCCTAACGTTGCTTAATACTTCTGGCAAAGCCATCACACTTGATAGCGATCAAACCACCATTGTGCAAACGATTAGGAAAAACATCTTAAATGACAACTTTAACATCACGCCGTTTTACTATCGCATCCCAAGAAAGCTAAAGTACTTTGACGTACCGACCCGCGTCTCGTTTAAACAAGATGAAACACGCGGTCAAACCATACTGACCCTCTACACCGCCGACTGCCCTGGCCTGTTGACCCGCATTAGCCAAGTGTTTTATAGCGAAGGGCTCACCATTCACAGCGCGCGCATTGCCACGCTAGGTGAAGAAGCAGAAGATATTTTTTATTTAACCAATCACAACCAGCAAGCCATTACCAGCGTGCAACAACAAGCACGTATTCAGCAAGCACTGACTGAGAAACTTCAGCAGCTCTGGCAGTAACTATTTCCAATCATGCCAATCGCTTCAGCGAGATCCTACAACAACCGGTGGCAACACAACAGGCGCTGTTTTCGACTTTAAAACACCTGAAATACTGGCCTGCAAGCGTTTCCAGTAAGGCTCTGATTTGACCTGCTTGTCAAAATGTTTGGCCCGCTCTGTTTTGTGCGTGTTGCTTTTAAGTGGCGACGGATCAGTAACATTTGATGACCGTATAAGTGTTGAGGTCGCTGACTTTTCTCCGGTGTAACTAATGCGACTTAACTCTCGATACTCTTTAGCCATCATCACTCGCTCATGTATCGCTTCAACGACCTCTCTTGCGTCATAAGGTTTTTGCAATATACCGGAAACAACAATTAACCCTAGAATAATGGCCAGTGCAAACGCTGCGCCAATCGTGTACGTTGGCACAGTGTCTTCATGATTAAAACGGAATTCCTGACGATCTTCGCCCATGACTAACTCCATACATCTTATTATTGTTCTTCTATTATCAGGCGTGTATCCGAAATCGCAGATTAACGACGCCTACCCCTGTGCATCGGCTAATTTTTGTTTATACAATTTGATGCACATAGCGATAGTAGATAACATCGGCGACGTATGTTAGTTATCCCGTTACGTTACTAGTAACATCACTCCGCTTAGCAGGTATTACCCGATGTACGATGTCATTATTATTGGTGCAGGCGCCGCCGGTCTTATGTGCGCTATCGAAGCAGGAAAGCGGGGCAGGCGCGTACTCGTACTGGAAAAAGCCAACAAAGCTGGCAAGAAAATCTTAATTTCCGGCGGTGGGCGTTGTAACTTCACCAACCTCTACACCGAGCCTGATGCCTACCTCTCAAACAACCCACACTTCTGCAAATCTGCCCTGTCTCGCTATACCCAGTGGGATTTTATTGGGCTCGTTGAAAAGCATAATTTAGGCTGGACTGAAAAAACACTGGGGCAGTTATTTTGTGATCAAAAAGCAGGTGCTATCGTTGAATTATTACTAGCCGAATGCCGCGAGGTCGGCGCACAGATCAAGCTAGACTGCGAAGTGCAAGCCGTCAGTCAAACCACTGAACTCAATAGCACCAACATCACCTTCACCGTCTCCAGCAACCAAGGAGGTTTCCAAGCTGAAAAGCTAGTAATCGCCTGCGGTGGTCCTTCTATCCCCAAAATGGGAGCGACGGACTTTGGTTTACGAGTCGCCAAACAATTTGACTTAAAAACCTATGACTTCGTTGCAGGGCTCGTTCCGTTCATCTTCCCAGAAAAAGAACTTAACAGCCTATTTAGAGAACTCTCGGGCACAGCAGTAGACGTTATATTAAGTGTAAACAACACACACTTTAGAGAAGCGATTTTGTTTACCCACCGCGGCTTAAGCGGCCCTGCATCCTTACAAATCTCATCCTACTGGACACTCGGCGAGAGCATTACTGTTAATTTACTGCCTGATGACAATGCTGAAAACTGGCTAACCGCCCAACAGCAAGAACATCCCAATACCGAGCTAAAAACGTTGTTATCACGCAAAATACCCAAACGACTGGTGCAAAAACTGTGTGAGCTAATCATCACTAATAAAGCCATGAAACAGTACACCGCCACTGAACTCACCACCATTGCCACTCAGCTAAGTGAGTGGTGCCTAAAACCTCATGGCACTGAAGGTATGCGCACCGCTGAAGTAGCTTTAGGCGGTATTGACTGTGATGAGCTGTCTTCCAAAACCCTGGAGAGCAAGCAGGTCTCCGGACTTTATTTTGTCGGTGAAAGTGTTGATGTAACCGGCCACTTAGGAGGCTATAATTTTCAATGGGCTTGGGCATCAGGCTGGTGTGCGGGCCAATTTGCTTAAACCCGTCATAAGACAAGGATCACAAAATGCCGCTGCAATGGAATCGCACAAAATGCTGGCTCTGCTTACCTTTCATTTTAGTGTTTCTCTGCGATGGCAGCATTACCCTGTATGGGCAATCTACAGCGTATTGGGCAGGAGATTACACACTTGCAAATGAGAGCTTTCCAGCATTTAACTGGGCGTTACAACAGCACCCTATGGTTTTTGTCGCCCAATCCCTGTGCTGGGTAACCGTGTTTTGTTTGTTGATTTTAACGCTACCAGACTTTGTTTCAGAGGTAATGAGCTTTGCGCTAGTGCAAGGCCACACTTGGGGCGTGATGACGTGGCTGGTTTATAGTTTACAGCTGAATTATTACCTGTGTTTGCTGTATTTTCTGGGAATTGCGGTTGTGTTGGTTTACAGCTTTAGGCGCTGGGTCGATGCTAAAACGGCGCGTGAGTGAATTACGTTACCAACCTCGAAACCACCAAAGTCTCCTTCTTTATTTTTGACCACCTATTGCTAACTTGCGATACTGCCGTCTATCGCCCCCCTTACAACTCTC
>JBMZDT010000159.1:0-5593 GCA_049614505.1 Leucothrix sp. | reverse complement strand
ACTTTAAGATCCATAATCACATATTCATCGGGTGTTACCTGTGGTGTGACTTCTAAGCTCAGTACCGCTTTCTTAAACGATACACTGGTCGCGCCACTAGAACTGGCCTGTAAATATGGAATTTCAACACCTTGCTCGATTAACGCTTTTTTCTTATCGGCTGTCACCACCCTAGGCGAAGACACAATATCACCTTTGCTTTCAGCTTGAAGCGCTGATAATTCAAGATCTAATAGGTAATCTTTGGCCAATAAAGAGAAGCCAATTGACCCCGCCGCACCCACTACCGGTAGGTTCATGTTCAGGCGGTCACCTAAACCAGGCACTTCCACAGATGACCCGTTGGCTAGTGAACCTGCAATTCCACCCGTTGCCTCAGATGAGCCTGAAGTAATGCCACCACTGCTGCCAATCTTTGTGACGCCAAAACGCGCCCCCAACTCTTTACCGAAAGTATCACTGGCAATCACAATCCTCGCCTCAACAGATACCTGGCGAACGGGTACGTCTAAGCTTTTCACCATATTACGAATTTCGTCAACTCGAGAAACAGTATCCTGCACCAGTAGTGTATTGGTTCTTCTATCTACCGACACACTGCCGCGCTCTGACAACATAGAGCCACTCCCATTACGCTTACCACTATTACTATTCGTTTGTGCCTGAATTAGTGTCAGCATTTCATCAGCTTTGGCAAAGTTCACCGCAATATATTCAGTAACCAAGGGCTCCAACGCCTTTTTACGCTGTAACGCCTGCAATTCCTGCTGCTCTTTGGCTTGCAGCTCAACCGCAGGGGCGACCCAAATAACATTACCGTTGCTACGCATCGCTAACGCTTTCGACTCTAAGACAATATCTAAAGCTTGATCCCAAGGAACCGACTTTAAGCGCAAGGTAATATTGCCTTTTACACTGTCACTTACCACAATATTTTTATCTGTAAAATCAGCAAGCAGCTGCAATACGGAACGTACCTCGATGTCCTGAAAATTTAGAGAGAGTGGCTTACCTTTGTAGACCTTTTGCTTAGGCTTAAGTGGGTCAATGGGTTTTGCTTTGCGCTTTACACGCTTTATTGACACTTCATATTGATTACCTGCACGCTTTATTGTGTGCTCAAACGCCGTATTTGCAATTAGCTTCACTAACACATCAGCACCTTTTCGCTCAACGTCGATATAAGAGACCGGAGTTGCAAAATCCAATACATTAAGGCGTTTACGCGGCTCCTTTGATGAAGCACCCTTTACCGTTAAGGTCACCATGTTGCCATTTTTAAATTTACTGACCTTGGTTGCAGCATGCGGCAAACGAATAATAGCCACACCATTACCGTTGTTGTCCCTGCGAAAATCAATAGGTGCCAACTCTCGCACCTGATTGACACGTGGACGCACCGGTTTATTCTGTGCTTTTGCAGGACGCTGAATATAATTGCCTGCTTGAGCTTGGTGTGAGATCGCTTGCTGCCTAACAACAGGCCGTGCTTGGTTAAGCCGTTTAGCCTGCTGCCTAGCGGGGTTGCTAAACGTCACAAAAACTTGCGAGCCATTCACCCGAGTCCGGTAACGAACGTGCTGATTCATGGCAATCATCACGCGCAATTTACCACCGCCCTTAGCCGTACGAATACTTTTCACATAAGGCGATTTGATCAGTTTTTTACGAACGCCTAAGCCTGATTCCGCATCATTAAAATCCAAAACCACCAGATCAGGCGATGTCATCGCAAAGCTCCGTGGATTGCTGATTGCTGAATCAAAGAAAAACCGTAATTGAGTACTCGCATTACCTTGATTGATGGTATCCACTTTCTGCAAGCGCGCCGCTGCAAAACTTTCAGCAGGAAACAGTAGCCCCAAAGGAAGCACAACTGTGGTCATTAAACGGATGATAGTTTTCATGTTAAAACCTATTATTTTTATTGCTTTTAGCCACTTGCATTTGCACCTAGGGCGCTACATTTTATTGATCAAGTAATAGCCTGTTTTCCTGCTCTTTGTAACCACCTAAGCCATTGGAAACAGTCTCCATCAAGCCTAATTCCGCTTCAGAGACGGAAACAATTTTACCGTAATTCTGTCCAACATAATTGCCCGCCTTAACACTCTGAACGCCACCATCTGGAATTTTTATTAATGCCCATAGGTTGTCATCCTTGCTCACAGTTCCCACCATTTTCAAGCTGTCCAGTGGAAAGCCTTCTAAAAACTCTTTGACTCGCGTGGTATCGATTTGTATTCCCGAAGTAACAATGGGTACCTCACTAGGGGCTAACATGGAAATATCAAAAGGATCTTTCTCGTTACCTGGGTACACATAGCGCAAATAAGGTTTAATCTCAGGGATCGGGTCAATGGCTTTGGCTTGCTTGGATCGATGTTGTTCAAAATACAAATCTAAGTCTTCTGTGTTCTTGATACAGCCTGCTAAACTAATGATTAGGCAAGAAAAGACACTAAATTTGGACAAAAATATTACAAAGCTACTACTAGTTTTGAGAGAGCTCATTTAGCTACCTCCCGTTTCATTTTCATCCAGATAACGATAGGTTCTGATCATTGCTTCCATGGTCAGCATAAACGCTTTTTTTCGTTTATTTTTCTTTTCATCAGTCACTTTTTCTGGCGCTAGACGAATATCCGAAATCGTTACAATCCTCGGAAGCCCTGAAATATCGCTCACAAAAGCAGCCAGCTGGTTATAAGTCCCATTCGCTTTCAGCACGATTGGATTCTCTGCATAGAATTCTTTTTGCTGCTCTGGTTTCGGCTGAAAAAGCTCAATCTCCAGACCATTCGATAGGCCCTTTTCAGATATATCTAAGATCAACCCAGGGATCTCTGTACCACTGGGCAGCTGCTTCATTAAGGAGCCAAATGAATGCTGCATTTCTTTTAGCTGTGTACGAAACGCAGGCAACTGATTGGCTCTAGCCTGCTTGGTTTCAAAGGTTGCCCTGAGCGTAGACTCCTTAGCGATTCTACTATCGAGCTCAGCCATTTTATCTACAATGATTAACTTATACCCCATGAAGGCCACTAAGGTACAAATTGCGATGATCGCTAATGCTTTAACAGGCATAGAGACATTAGCAGGGTCATCAATGAGACTATTGAGTTCTTGTAAATCAATTGCCATTAGTTATTCTCCTCATCACCTGATTTAAGCAACTGCGTCACACTCAAGCTAAAGTTTCTTAACCGGTCATTCTTTTTGCGTGTATCAATCGAAATAATATTCAACGCTGATGAACTCAGCCAAGGTGACATATCAAGCCGGTTCATGTAGCTAGAGACTCTTGCATTGGATTCAGCTTTCCCCTCAAGTTTAATCTTGCCTTGCTTTTGTTCAAGATTCGTCAGATACATGCCCTTAGGTAGTGACTTCACCATCTCATCAAATAAATGCACGATGCCAGGTCGCGTTGATTGTAGGCCTTCAATAATCGTAATACGGTCCAACAACGCCTTACGCGTCACATCCAGTTTTTTGATCTCGGCAATGGTCTTATTCAAATCCTTTATTTCAGTTTCTAAGTACTTGTTGCGAGCATTTTGCATATCAACTTGATTTTGATAGAAGCTATAGGCACCGAATACACCAGTCGCGGCAATAGCAACTGCACTGACGACTAAAATAACAAATTTTTTCTGACTCTCTTTGCGTGCAGCATCACGCCATGGTAATAAATTTAACCCTGCCATTACAAAATCCCCCTAAGTGCTAAACCCGTGGAAACAAGCATCGCAGGGATATCACTGGTGAAGCGAGCAGGATTTACGCGAGAGTTCAGGACAACATTAGAAAAAGGATTGGCTAGCGTGGTAGCAACACCCGTTGCATCCTGAATTTGCTCATCAATCCCTGGGATGCTGGCACAACCGCCCGAGAGCAGGATTTTATCGACATTGCCTTGTTGTGTTGAGGCATGGTAAAACTGCAAAAAACGCTGCACCTGTCTCACCATATTCTCTCGAAAAGGGTCTAGCACTTCGGGAATATAACCCTCTGGCAAGTTACCGTTCTTTTTAGCTAAACCAGCTTCTGAATAAGGCAGGCCATAGCGCTGCATGATTTCTTCAGTAAGTAATTTACCGCCAAAGGCTTGCTCCCTAGAGAAAACTACCCGCCCATTTTCAAAAACGTTAACACCCGTCATAGATGAGCCAAAATCAACTAACGCTACCGTATCGTGCCGAATGACATCATCAACCAAGGTGCTAAACAATAGCTCGATAGCATGTGACTCTAAATCGACCACATCGACTGTAAGTCCAGCCATTTCAGCTGCCGCCAGTCTGATTTCAACATTTTCTGTTCGAGTAGCAGCGAGTAGAACATCGACCATTTCAGGGGATTGATCTGAAGGGCCTAGCACCTCAAAATCAAAATTCACTTCCTCCATAGGGTAAGGAATATATTGCTCTGCCTCTAAGGTAACCTGTGCTTCCATTTCAGCAGCAGGAATGGAGGCAGGCATAGCAATCACTTTATTAATTGCCATTGATGAAGGAATTCCCAATGCACAGTGACGATTTTTTGTACGGCTCTGCTTAAGTACACGCTTTATGGCTTCACCTACGGGATCTGCTTCAACAATATCACGCTCATAGGCAGCACCTTCAGGTAGAGAGGCCACACCATAACTGTCTACACGATAGTTACCGCTTTTGACAGACAGTTCGATCAGCTTCACTGCCGAGGAGCTAATATCAATCCCTAACAGACCACCTTTTTTGCTAAAAGAAAACACTGATTTGGCACCCGCTATCTTATTTTTATTATTTTATACTCACGACGTAGGTCGGGATATAGATTTATGGCACAATGGTAGCTACAACAATAAAAATAGTCTACCCTCAACCATCTGAGTGGGCTACTCACTAGACGGACGGTTAAAAGATAAGCAACTTGTAACCCCTTGCTACTTATAAGATTTAGACATGTCATTTATCAAAAAAAAATCACCTGCACCACTGTTACAAACACATCAGAATAAGAAAAAACAGGGCCGTTCATCAGGGTTTCTTTTGTTCTTCCTTAAAAGCATCTTTTCACCCGCCATTGTCTTATTTGCCTTAGGTGCTACGCTGTTTACGGCACTGTACTTTTATTACGAACCTAATCTGCCAAGGGTCGCCCAGCTGCGGGGAACACAGCTACAGCTGCCTATTCAAGTATATAGTAAAGAAAATCAGTTAATTGCTGAGTTTGGGCAGTTTCGCCGACGCCCAGTGACTTATGAGCAAGTTCCCAAAGATATGATTCACGCCTTTGTCGCTATCGAAGATGCGCGCTATTGGGAACATCATGGTGTGGACTTACGAGGTATCGCACGTGCAGCCGTCATCGCCATTAAAAATCGCTCAGTGTCCCAAGGTGCTAGTACCATTACTATGCAGTTGGCACGAAACTTGTTCCTTACCTCAGAACGCACCGCTGATCGTAAATTGCGGGAGATGTTTCTCGCCTTTAAGATTGAAAAAGAGTTTACCAAAGACGAAATTCTTGAGCTTTATCTAAATAAAATTTTCTTAGGTAATCGTGCGTATGGCGTAGGCTCTGCGGCAGAAATTTATTATGCAAA
>JBMZDT010000158.1:0-5603 GCA_049614505.1 Leucothrix sp. | reverse complement strand
AAGCAGGGAAAAATCGCGACTATAGCCGCTTCAAGGACTATATTCTTTATCCATACCTTGAGTATGAATACCTTATCAACAACTTATCCAGTACTTCGTCCGAGACGATGGAACGATTTATTCAACGGTACGCCAACTCACCGCTGAGCCGTCAGTTGGGCATTCATCTAGCTCAACGCAACAACGATGAGAAACGCTGGGATCAAACCTTTCTTCAGTACCAAACGGAACCCAGCACGATAAAAGCACGTTGTTTACACCTGGAAGCACGTATCGCACTGGGTGATGAAGCAAACGCCTTACCAGCGGCCAAAACCCTGTGGATGTCCGGTAGAGACCGACCACGCCAATGTGATGCCCTCTTCACCAAACTCAAACAACTGAACCAGTTAACACCCGATGATTACTGGGAACGCATTGGCTTAGCCATCGACAAAGGCGCAACGAGTCTTGCTAAAAGCTTGGCTAAACAACTGAAGCGCAGCGATAGAAAGTTAACAAAAACATGGATTAGCGCACGCAGTAAACCTAAAAAAGCGTTAAAACGCCGAACGCTCAAGAAAGACACGGCACACACACGTGATGTTGTTGCTTATGCTATCAAACGTATCGCTAGGCAAGATACGGATCAAGCCAAAGCAGCGTTTCGACGCGCTTCCAGAAAATATAAATTTGATACGTCCCAACAGGCTGAAATCAATCGCTATATCGCTATTCGTGATGCGCTAGATCACAAGCCCCATGCGCTCATGAGCTTATCGTCTGTTCCTGAAACATTCCAAAATCAAAAAACAAAGGAATGGATTACCCGGCTTGCTGTTCGCCAAGGAAACTGGAAAACAGCACTGGCTGCCATTAACTCCATGCCAACTGACAAGCAAAATGCCAATGTTTGGACGTACTGGAAGGCACGCTGTCTAGAAGCCACTCAACAACGTGCAGCAGCCAGAGCACTCTATCAATCGATCACTGACAGCGCTTCTTTTTACGGATTTCTAGCCGCTGATCACTTGAATCAACCCTATGATATGCTCAAATATCGCCACCCCGAACTGGGTTTAGCCGTTCCTGAACTAGCCAAAAAAGCAGGCATACAAAGAGCGCTGCAACTATTGGCATTGGATATGAAAGCAGCAGGGCGTGCCGAATGGTTTCATTCGTTAGACCCTAGCAATAAACTGCAAATGTTAGCGGCAACTAAACTCGCTCAAGATAATGGCTTTTACTTCACCTCCATTCTTACACTCTCTAAAGCCAAAGAATGGGATCAGATTGAGCTGCGCTTCCCGATGGCTTATGAACCATTAGTGCGTACAGAGGCCAGCGAGCAAGGCGTTTCACCCGCTCTTGTCTATGGTGTTATTCGGCGCGAAAGTGCGTTTGACCCTAACATTGTATCCAGCGCAAAAGCGCAGGGCTTGATGCAGTTAATCCCACCAACCGCTAGGCAAGTGCGGCGCGGTTTGGGCTTAAAACCATTCAGCAAAAAACAAGTATTTGAGCCCGACATGAATATAAAATTAGGGACGGCTTACCTCAATACCTTACTCAACCGTTTTGAAATGAATTATGCCTTAGCGACGGCGTCTTATAACGCAGGCCCGCATCGCATGCCTAAATGGGCTCCCGATTACCCACTTGAAGCGGCCCGATGGGTTGAAAGTATTCCCTTTAATGAAACACGTAATTATGTGCAGGCCGTGTTAGGCTATATGACCATTTATGAATACAAGCTCAACGGGGGCAATGAAGCAAAAGTGACACGACTCAGCCATCGCTTGAACCCTATCAAACCGAGTTATGACCGTTAAACAGCATCGGTTCCAATACAACGCTGCACCATCTAAACAGAGCGGTGCGGCACTGCTGATTGCCTTGGTGATTATGACCATTTCAATCGGCATTGCTGCTAATATTATGTTTCGCCAGCAGCTGCATACTCGCCTAGCCAGTAATATTAGCCACCTTGAACAAGCTTACCCCTACGCAACAGCATTGGAGGATTATGCCCGAACAATTCTCACCAAAGATTTTGAAGACGCTCCTGAAAGCGATAATCTAGGCGAGGTTTGGGCCACTAAAACACCCCCCGTTCCCATTCCGGGTGGAACCATGGAAGGCCAATTATTTGACTTACAGTCCAAACTTAATTTGAATAATCTCTATCCTCCAGAAAAGCCAATAGAAGAAAACCCAGAGCCACCTGCTCCAGGTGCTCCTCCACCGCCACCGCCCACACCCGAAGAGCTTAAACTCATCAAAGATCAAGACCGTTACATCATCGCTCAGCAACGAATTACGCGCTTAATAAAAACCATTGATCCAGAAGAAACCCTTGGACCTGCTGCAAACTTTGCCGATACGGTGCAAGATTGGATTGATGAAGATAATGACACCAGCGTTGGCGGTGTTGAATCAGATTACTATCAGTCTCTGGATCCCGCTTACAATACGGCGAATAGCTTTTTAGTTAATGAGACAGAATTACGGCTACTAAAAGACGTTGATACGGATGTTTATAAACTGTTACAACCGCATTTAACCCCCTTACCTGAATATACCCCCGTTAATGTCAATACCGCCTCAATGGATGTCATTCAAGCGTTAGGATTCACACCAGAAGCGGCTGAAAACATTATCTCAGTGCGTGATGAAGAGCCTTTTGAAAGCATGGAAAATTTTCTGTCGCTAGCGGTTGTGAGTGCGGCGACACAGAGTACTCCAGATACTGAGCCAGAGGTTTATGAGCAAGATCTCTCAGTCACCTCTAAGTACTTTCTCTTACAAGGTGAGGTCAACATTGGCACCGCCCGCCTGTATATCAATAGTATTTTGTACCGAAACGATGGTAAAGTGACAGTCGTTTCAAGGGATTTCAGTAACCAACAAATTAAAGAAGCTAAACAGCCAGAAGAATAATGCAACTGCTCATCATTAAACTCACTTCACCAGACGCTACCCCTTTATTTGCAGGCTTAACCAGCAAAAAAGCAGAGTCTAACTTTGTCCCCTGCGAATGGGATGATGTTCGCAAACACCAACGTGGCAGTAAGGTTGTTTTACTCATACCCAACAGTGATGTGTCACTTGCTGAAACGCAGATCCCCAGTAAGAACAAGAAGCAGATGCTTCAGGCTATTCCTTATGCACTTGAGGAAACCTTAGCAGAAGATATTGATGATCTGCACTTTAGCGCCTATCGTGAAACAGATGAATCTAAGGTAAAAGCGGCAATAATTAACCGTGAGCGTTTGGGCACCTGGGTCGACCTATTAAAAGAACACGATATTAACGTACACTACATCTTGCCAGCGGTGTTTGGCCTATCTCTCGCAGAGCAAGGTTGGTCAATTGATATTGGTGATGATGAAGCCCAAATTCGACAAGGGCCATTAGACGGCTTTGCCAGCAGTCTTGATGTTTTAGACTATTTGCTTCCTGCCGCCCTTGAAGAACATGAACCGGAAGCACTTTATGTCAGCGGCGACAGCCTGAGGGTGACACGTTCATTACAGGGGCATGAGGTGGATATCCGTTCTGGCACCGCCTCCTCGCTTATCAATATTGACAGCATTCAACCCGCACTAGAACTTAACCTACTTAACAATTTTAGCCGTGGCGAAAGCGCCCTGAAAAACGTCAATTGGACGCCTTGGAAGCCAGTTGCAGTCATTGGCAGCTTATTACTGGCCACTTGGATTGGTATGTTTATGTGGCAAAACAAACAAACCAGTCAACAACTAGACAGCCTTGAAGATCAGATTACGAGCGTATACCGAACGGCTATTCCTGGTGGCAAACAAACCGATGCGGACGCCCAACTGTCTTCAATGACTAGTGCGCTGCAACAGCTACAAGGCAATCTTACCGCAGCCAGCGTTTCTCCCTTGCCAACGATTGCTAAGTTAGCACCGCTGCTAAAGCAGTTTAAAAAAATGTCTATCAAAGAGCTGGGGTTCAAGCGCAATAAGCTGCAAGTGAAAGTAGAAACACCTGACATCGGTATGCTGGAAAAATTTAAACAAGCTGCCATTACCAGCAAGCTCGAAGTCACCATATCCTCCAAAACAACCGCGAATAACGTTGCTTCAACACTCGTGATTCAGGAGGCAATATGAAACAGTGGTTCATGATGCTCAGCTCACGCGAGAAAACCATTGTCAGTATCGCCGCAGTACTCGTGCCTTTACTGTTAACCTGGCTCTTAGTATTACAACCAATGCTTAAAGAAAGTGCCTCGTTAACAAGCGCAATTAAAGATCGCAGCGAAATACTGGAAAAAGTGCGCCTTCAGAGCACTCAAATAAAAATGCTCCAAAGCAATGGCAAACGCAATACCAAAGTTAATCGCGGCAACCCACAACAGAAAGTTGAAAGCGCGTTACAGACATGGCGGCTACGCCCTAACCTTGGGGTAATGAGCGCCCCTAACAGCCGCACAGTGAAGCTTAATCTAAAAGATGCTGAAGCCGATAATATTATGCGTTTTTTATTTGATGTTGAAACCAAATACGGTTTAGCCGTTAAAGCCGCCTCTCTTAAGCCCACCAAGGATATTGGTCGCGCAAATGCCTCATTAACATTGGAGGCACAATGAGAACATTTAAACTCATACTACTTGGCTTGATTACTTTCCTAATCACGGCAATTTGGTTAACGCCCGCAGCCTTTGTTGCACCCTACATAGAACGCTTCGCACCTAATGTGCAGATAAATCATGCCTCTGGCACTATTTGGAATGGCCAAGCTGGCTCGGTGCGCGTCAATCAGTTTGATTTAGGGCGCGTGAACTGGAAAGCGCATCCTTTTAAAAGCTTATTCTCTCTTGCTGTTGTCACTGATTTTGAAGTCAATGGTCGTGAATTAAATGCAACAGGCAACGCCGCCTACGGCCATGACAGAAGCATACAGCTAAGCACCGTACAATTTGATGCCGAGGCAAGCATTGTTAAACGCTTTCAGCCACAGGTGGGTTTAACAGGCAACCTGCAAGGCTTGATCGATGATGCACAAATCAAACCTGGTGGCTTCCCAAGCATTAACGGCCTAGTCAATCTGGTTCAACTAGGGATTGTTTTCCCAAGCGTTGCACCTGGAAATTATCGAGCTGATATTTCATCTGAAAATGATACGCTGATTGCCAATATTAGTTCGGCAGATTCGCCGCTAAGCCTAAGTGGCAAGGCAAGTATTAATAGCGCATGGCAATATGAATCTGACCTGATTGCCAAAGCCAATGCAGGCTTGAACCCAATGGTGATGAATTTGCTAAGACCGGTAGCGGGTAATAACCCAAATCCTGATGGCAGTTTGCGCATTAATCGCAAAGGTAAGATCGCGCCAATCAAGCTTTATTAAACCTGACTGGCGCTGAGAACCTAACACCAATCGTTCATTTACTGACGGCTCATATAACCCTGAACCATATTAATCATGCGTAAATTACTCATGGTGACCGCAATATCAAAGGCATCAAGTCCATCACCTGTTTTAAAATGCGGTGGCGCACCTTTTGCCATCAGATAGTTTGCTACCCGAGGACGGTTAAACCGTACCGCATGATGTAGCGGAATCCAATTCGTCCGAGTACGCGCATTGATATT
>JBMZDT010000157.1:0-5619 GCA_049614505.1 Leucothrix sp. | reverse complement strand
CCCGACGAGCTGCCTGACTGCTCCACCCCGCAATCGAATGAGGCAAGATTATAGTGGCTGAAATTCACAGATGCAAGGTGTATTGCAACTTATTCGTCACTTCAATGATTTAAAATAGGGTGCGGTTCTAAAGGCTCGCTAAGAACTGCTTTACATGCGCTTTGAATGGGGCCAGTTTCATTTCACCGCTAACACGAAAATCTTTCTTTTCCACGCCATTCTTGTCATAAAAAACAATGTGAGGTGGACCAAACACCCTTAGTGCTTTCAGGAGTTCACTATCATCAGCGGTCATGTCAGTTACATCGGCTTGTATGACAATCGTGTCTTTTAACGAGTTCATGACGATTGGGTCACTAAAGACGGTATGTTCCATTTCACGGCAAGGAAGGCACCAGTAAGCATAGAAATCCAGCATGACAGGTTTTTGTAAGCTGCGCGCTCTTTCTAGTGTTGCATCTAATTCGTTGAGGCTGCTGACTTTTTGAAAATTAAGCCCTTTGTTTTTTGCCTCATTGGGTAAGCTCTCTGAGCCATCCACTTGTTGGCTGTTGCTCAGTAAGCCAGATAAGGGTGAGAAATAGCTTGTACTGCCAGCCGCTGCACCAACCACCAAGATAACACCCAGCAATAAGCTAACTAATCCGCTACTTTTCCATAGGCGTTTCCAATTGGATGACTGCTCGCTCAGTGAGTCTGTGGCACCCAAATAAATAGCACTACCCATTAACAGTATTCCTGATAATAGCAGGGTAATCTGAGGAGCAATGACACGATCTAGCATCCAAATTGCCATGGCTAGCATCATTACACCAAAAATGTGCTTGACGGTGTCCATCCAGGCACCAGCCCTGGGTAAAATACTGCCCGCCGAAATGCCAATTAATAATAAAGGGGCTCCCATTCCCATGCCCAACATAAATAGGGATAAGCCGCCAAGTACAATGTCTTTCGTATCAGCGATGTAAGCTAGTGCGGCTATTAAAGGAGCGGTGACGCATGGGCCAACGATCAGTGCTGATAAAATACCCATAATGCCAGCGCCAATTAAACTACCGCCACGCTGGTTATTGCTCAAATTATTGAGGCGGTTTTGAATTCCGCTAGGCATCTGTAGTTCATAAAAACCAAACATCGATAGCGATAATCCGACAAACAACAAAGCAAAAACACTGATGACCCAAGGATTCTGCAAAGCAGCTTGTAAATTAGCGCCTGTGTAGCCAGCAATAATGCCTGCAGCGGCATAGGTTAGTGCCATAGGAATAACATAGGCCAATGACAGTGCGAATGATTTTCCTCTTGATATATCTTTTCCTTGCCCAGTAATAATGCCAGATAAAATCGGAATCATTGGGAAAACGCAGGGTGTAAAAGTTAACAGTAATCCGCCAATAAAGAACGCCCCAACAATGGCTAAAATACCTTTGTTTTTGAGAGTATCAGCCAGCATGCTTTGTTCTGACTGAGGAATAGTGCCAATGACCGACGCTGACTTGGTTGTGGGGCTAGTCAGGGTCTTGGGTGTGATATCTGCTGCGGCAAATTTAGAAAAATCAACATCAATCACTTTAGTTTGCGATGGATAGCAGATGCCCGTTATTTTCGAACAGCCCTGATATTCAGCAGTTACTTGCAGTGTTTTGCTGTAGCCATTAACAGGAATGCGCGCTTCAAAGTCGTTTTCGTAGGTAACAACGTCACCAAAATAGACATCTTTATAAGCCTTGCCTTCAGGAAGTGCAGGTTTGCCCAGTGTCACATCACTGTCTTGGTTGGTCGAAAACTTAATTTTGTTTTGATAAAGGTAATGACCTGGTGTGACATTCCACATGGCATTAAGTGTGTTGCCATCAAACGCGAACACATCAAATCTAAACGCCTCATCGGGTGGAATAGGTTCGTTAGCTGTGCCGCCAATCCCCGCAATACTGCCAATTCCTGCAATGCTTTCTATGGTCAGTGGCTCATTGGCTGAGCCGCCTATACTATCAAGTGGATTACTGCTTCCTGACGTAATTGACATAAGATCATCGGGCAGGGCGGGTAGATCAATGTCAATTGTCTGTTTTTGTGGTGGAAAGCAAATGCCAATATCGGCGCAGCCTTGAGATTTGCTGAGCATTGCAAGCGTTGTTGCTTCACTTGCACCTCTTTCGATAGGGAGGTCAAACGTTACACTGCCTCGGTAAATTTCAACATCACCAAACGTTGGATCTTTTTTCTTTTTTCCGCCTGGCTTGTTGAATTTAGCGATATTGCTGTATTCGCTACTGCTAGTGAAGTCAATCTTATCTAGATATAGATAGTAACCATCGGCGATATCCCAAGTTGCTTTGATGTTTTCACCGTCAATCACTTGGGTTGACAATTTAAAGGCTTCACTAGGCCTAAGGAGGTCTGTCTGTGATGCTGCTAACAGGTTCGTTGTTATGAAGAACGCTAGTGCTGATAGAATTGCTTTCATCTTGACTCATTTGTCCATTTGGGACGAATTATATGAAGTAGGTTGCTGTATTTACGCAATGTAATGTGAGCTGGATGCTTACCTATCTTCCATTCATCCGATTCAGTTTTTGTTATTGTTAATGAGCATTATAAAGAAACAGTTCAAGTCTGGCTAGGCTTTGATTGTTTGGCTGGACAGCAGCCAAGATAAGGCTGCTGCGAGTGGGGTCTGCAAATAAAACTTATAATAAATTAATTTTATTGAAAAAAGTAATTTAGATTAATAGGTCTTCAAGCGCTTTTCCTGAGTCAAGTGCAGCAATAACCCACAGTGGTTTGCGTCCACGTCCTGTCCATGTTGACTCTTCATTCTCTGGGTCGCGATATTTTGCAGGCGCTTTTCTGACTACTGGCTTGCTGCTCTTATTCGTTGTCAACACATCATCTAAACTGTAGCCAGCCTCTTCAACTATTTTTTGAACACGCTTGCGTAGTTCTTTTTTCATAGTCTTATCGCGATTTTCTAACTCAACAGGTATCTCTTTCATGATTTGGAGTAGCTGAGTGCGTTCGTATTTGCCGTAATCTAAAGTGCTCATATGAATTTTAAGTTATTGAATAGTTAATTAAGTATTTAGTTATAAATTAATTAGTAAGTCAAGTTTTATATGTGGAATTTTAATCGTTTTAAATTGTTATTTCATAATAACTAAATCATCTGATTATTTTTTGTAATTAAAATAATTATTTTTTTGGCTTATTTTTAATTTTTTACGGTTGTTGCAGCTCGTCGGGAGGGGGTGGTGTATTTTATTCGTGGTCTGTATTTTGTGCAAATACTAAAAAATAATTAGAAACTGAGCCTATGAAAGTCAAAAATGTAAAAGCAGAGATAAGTGATGCAGTGCCTGTTATGACGCTGGTGCTGATGGTTTTGCTTAGCATTTTGCTAGCAGGGTGGCAGCTGCTCGATGTCGAAAGCATTTCAGGGTTTCAAGTTTATTTGCCAATGGTGCAGGCAGTGCTTCTGTTGATTGCTGTTACACTAGGTATTGCATTTTACAAGATAAAAACTAACTCACTGAGAAGTCAGGACGTTTTAGGTCTAACGCATGGGGCATCAACATTTTCATTTCGAAATACTGAAGCGGTGTTGGGTGCTGCTGCGGGTGGGGTTATTAGAATTAATCGCGATTTGCAAGCCGAATATTTAAGTGAGGTTGCTTCCGTCATCACAGGTTGGTTCTCAGAAGAAGCGCTTGGACGCCCTGTCCATGATGTTATTAATGTTCAAGGTGTTAGAGCGACTGATACGCTAAAACAAATTATTGAAGAGCAGTTCATCAAGCCTGATAGTATCTTTGACTTGCATGATGTAAAGATTTTAACAAAATCATCTGAAGCAAAATACGTAAAGTTTAAAACAGCTCCCGTGCAAGCAGCAGATGGTAGTATTGAATATGTGGCGCTTGTTATTCAAGATGTAACGGACGATAGAGCGGCTATGCAGGAGCTTTATAATCAGGCGTCTAGAGATTCTTTAACAGGCCTTTATAATCGTAAAAGCTTTCAAGAGTTTTTAGAAAAAGCATTATCTTCGGATTCATCCGATAAAGACTCTAACGTGCTTTGTTACATGGATCTAGATCACTTCAAGACGGTTAATGATGTGTGTGGGCATGCCGCAGGGGATGAGTTGCTTAAGCAAATAGCCGATTTATTCTCAAAGCGCGTGCGCAGCACCGACCGCTTGGCGCGTACAGGGGGGGATGAGTTTGCAATTTTGTTGCGAAGTTGCAATGTCGCGCTAGCTAAGACAATCCTTGAGCGTATTTTAGAAGATGTACAGGCTTACCGCTTTACTTGGAACAGAAATACTTTTCAAGTCGGTGTCAGTATGGGAGCGTTAGAGTTTGACACAAGCTATCGTATTACTGACATGGGTAATCTGATGTTGAAAGCCGATGAGGCATGCTACACCGCAAAAAAGTTGGGTCGAAATCAGCTTTATATCCATGATTTATCAGAAGCGACTAACGATTCGCCTGCAGAAAGTGGTGAAAATTGGGAGCATGTGCTTAAAAGTGCTCTGAAATACGATCACTTTCTACTTTATGTGCAGCCTATTTTGCCATTGCAGGCCGAAGTGCTGTTGCGAGAGCGGCAGTATGAAGTGTTAATTCGCTTGCCTCATGAGGGTGAAGTCTTGTCACCCGGTAGTTTTATGCCTGCTGCGCAGCGTTTAGGTTTGATGGGGGTATTGGATCGCTGGGTGGTTGAAAAGACGATCCAAAATATTGCGAGTGGTAACTATGCTGATGGGGAAAATCGACAGCAAATCTTTACCATCAACTTATCAGCTGATAGCGTAAACGATGAGGAATTCATTGGTTTTGTTGGGCGGATGCTTAAACAATACGGTGTGTCGGCTTCAATTCTGTGTTTTGAAATTTCCGAGTCCATTGTGTTGGCGAATTTCATGCGCGCACAAACGTTGCTAGACGAGTTGGTAAATATTGGCGCTACCGGGTCATTGGATGATTTTGGTAGTGGTATCTCCTCACTGAGCTACCTGCGCGATTTGCCAGTCAGTTATCTGAAAATTGATGGGGCCTTCATTCGCAATATGAGTAAGAACAGAGTAGATGCAGCAATGGTCGATGCGGTCAATAAAGTAGGGCAGGTGATGAATCTAAGCACCATTGCTGAATCTGTTGAAAACGACATTACTAAGCAGCTACTAAAGCGGATGGGGGTCAACTATGCGCAGGGTTACCATTGCGGTAAGCCAGTTGCATTTGACCAGATACATTTAGCGCAAGCCAGCTGAGCTCCATTGTTTTGCTGCGCTTTCGCTATTAAAAATTCTGTATAACTTGAAATTAGCATCGTAAGGATACATTGTTTAGTAAACGAGGTTTACTGAATAAGGCATCACGTGCGTACATTCCCTATTTTTGCTTTTCTTTTTCTAGTCGTTCCTATTGTTGAGATCTACTTTTTAATACAAGTAGGTTCAGTGGTTGGTGCATTACCAACTATTTTGCTGGTTGTGGCTACTGCAGTGATTGGTGCTTTTTTGCTAAAGCAGCAAGGTATGTCAACTTTGGCACGTTTTCAAAACAATATGTCAAGTGGCGTGCTGCCTGCTAGAGAAATGTTGGAAGGTGT
>JBMZDT010000156.1:0-5626 GCA_049614505.1 Leucothrix sp. | reverse complement strand
GGTAACCAGATTGAGCCTTTCCATGAGGATAGGCTGCTAATCACTGTCATCGAAATGATGCCGCCGACGATAAGAAAAAACGCTGCCTGGCCAAGATATGGGGCTAAAGAACCGGTAAACACTAACGCTAACATTGAAATCCACCAAGGCGCTTCAACAAGGCTGATGGTGAGACTGTTGAGGATTGAGTCGGTCAGTGTTGGAGCATTGTTTGGCTGAGCAGAAACCTTGGATTTTAGTACTTTTGCTTCCGAACATTCTGGTGCGCTGTAACGGGTGATTGTATTGCTCTGTCCCATGTCGACAACTCCTTATAAACGATGAAATCAGTTTATGGAGTAGCCGTTTTTCAGTCATAAGGAAGCCGTAAAGGTTTGGTAAGGATCACTGAGGCAAAACAATTGCAATAGACTTGATGGATACTTTGACCAAGAATCTCTTTAGTGGTGTTGCGTAGGGATACAGATTTCATTCCTCATTTAATCCGAATAAATCCGCCACTGATCTGTGGTTCAAAACTTTCCTGATGTTTCAACGTATGCCCTGATGTGGCAGCGAATATGTCTGCCGAAATCAGAGGATCAGTGGATGTTGAAAAAAGGATTTTTATCACTGGCTTTTCTTGGTCTGTCCGGTGCAATGACATCGGTAATGGCGTTAGAAAATCTAGTGCTGGATGGCAATTTAAATGAATGGACGAGTGCGACGTCATTGGGTGTCGATGGCGATGATGTCACGGTTGCCAATTCGAAGGCGGACATTTTGCAAGCATGGGCCTCTCATGATGCTGGCAACCTGCAAATTGCGTACCGAAATGATGGCCCAATTGATGATACTTGGTGGCCATGGCAAGTGTTTATCGATACTGATCGTGACAGCAATACTGGGTTTGCAGGTGATAACGGTGTTGGAGCAGACTATATGTTGCAGGCCAATCACCTGTACCAATATACGGGCAGCGGTAACAATTGGTCTTGGCAAATTATACAAGCCAATGTAGGGCAAAAGCAGGGGACAGATGCAGAATTTAGCCTAGCCTTAGCCGATTTAGGTGGCGTCACTGAAATGAACGTGCTGTTCAGGGCGTCCAATTGGCCATTTACAGGCAGCTTTGACAATGCAGGGTTTGATACCTTTCCCAACAGTGGCGCTGGTTTTTTCTCAATTAATACCGCAGACACTAATACCGAGCGTTCCAATGCCATCACACCACAGATTGATGGTGATTTGAGCGACTGGGCGAGTACAACATCCTTTGGTTTAGATGGTGACGATATTAGCGTAGCAGGTGCACAGGCCGATATGTTGGAAGCTTGGGTGGGTAACGATGCGCAATACCTCTATATCGCCTACACCAATGACGGGCCAATCAATGTGGATACTTGGTGGCCTTGGCAAACCTTCTTCGATACAGACAATGACGCCAATACAGGTTATCAAGTTGATGGAATCGGGGCAGACTACATTCTTCAGGGCAATAGCTTAAGTCGCTACACGGGCTCAGGCACCGACTGGTCACTAACTTATGTTACCAGTGCCGCATTTGCCAACGGTGGTGCGCAGGCTGAGCTTCGATTGCCGCGTAGTGCGATGGGTGATCCAGCTTCTTTTAAATTGCAGTTCAAAACACGCAATAACCCATTTACTGGCAGCGCTGACCCTGAGGGAGTCGATAATTTACCCAATAGTGGAACCTACGCCTACCGCATGGCCAGTGGCGAAAGTGAAACGGTTTCTAATACGCTCACGCCGACACTTGATGGCTTACTTGATGATTGGTCATCTGCTACCTCATTTGGTGTCGATGGGGATGATATTTCAGTGGCGGGCGCGCAGGCTGATTGGCTTGAAGCCTGGATGGCACACGATAACGGTAGCCTCTACCTCGCTTATCGCAACGATGGCCCGATTAATTTTGGAACATGGTGGCCGTGGCAGATTTATTTTGACACAGATAATGACCCGCAGACAGGGTTCAGCGTGGGTGATATAGGGGCAGACTTTGTGCTTGAAGGGCGTAGCCTTGCAAGCTACACAGGCAGTGGCAGTGATTGGTCCTGGAATAGTGTGGCATTAGCAGAATATTCCAGCGGTGATAATGATCAGCAGCTTGAGATGAAATTACCGCTGAGTGCGTTTGGTGCGATCAGCGATATCAAGGTCAGTCTGTTTACACGCAATGTAGCGTTTACCAATAGCTTTGATCCAAGTGGTGTTGATACCTACACCAATGCTGCTGGAAGCTCGGTGTTGGCGTATCAGGTTGATGTGAACAATCAGCCGCCACCAAGTCCCGCCACTTACCGACTGACTTTTAATGCGACATGGAATGCTAACGACTCGACGTTGCCATTTCCGTCTGACCCACATTTTTCAGGTTTAATCGGTGCAACGCATAAGGCCAGTGCATCGCTTTGGTCGCGTGGTCAGCTGGCGAGTACAGGAATTAAACAAGTCGCTGAGAATGGCATCAAAGGGCCGCTGAGCAATGAGATTGATGCACTCATTAACCAAGGCAGTGCTTGTTCTGAGATTAGTGGTGGTGACGTTGGATTCTCACCGGGCTCTGTTTCTGTCACTTTTACCGTGCAGCCTGAATGTTCATTAGTCTCCGTGGTGAGCATGCTTGCCCCAAGTCCAGATTGGTTTGTGGGGAGCAATGCGTTGAATCTGGTGAGCAATGGTCAATGGCGTGACACCGTCGTGCATGACCTGCGAACTTATGATGCAGGGACAGACAGTGGTACGACCTTTGACTCAGATGATTTAATCACCTCACCCGCTGAGGCTATTCAGTTGTTACCTGAGATACCGGGTGTTATTGGCACGTTCACTTTCACAAAACTGTAAGTCGCAAAGGGTTAAGCGTGTGTGATTCAGGCTTAACCCTTGTAATTCTGCACACACAGAGTAGTCTTCAAAAAATATTAAAGACTAGGCAGAAACATCATGAGTGCATTTGAAATCCATCAATTTCCCTTTGAATGGGACGACAATTACGGTGTGTTGATTCACTCGCCAGAAACCGGTGAAACCAGCTGCATTGATTGCGGTGACGCTGCAGCGTATCAGGCTGCTTTAGATGAAAAAGGCTGGAACCTGACACACATTTTTATTACTCACCATCACGCTGACCATACAACTGGTGTAGTAGCACTTAAAGAAAGTAACGACGCCACGGTGATGGGGCCAGATTATTTAGGGGCTAGCCCGATTGAGGGCATTGACCAACGCTTAAAAGACGGGGCGACCTTTACGTTTGGTGGCAAAACGGTGCAAGTGATTTACACGCCTGGGCACACCATGGATTTGATTTGTTATTACATCCCTGAGGACGGTGTTGTGTTTGTTGGTGATACCTTATTTGCGATGGGCTGCGGTAAGCATTTTGAAGGCACGCCTGCCATGATTTGGGAGAGCCTGAAGAAAATCCATGCGTTGCCTGCTGAAACGTTGATTTACTGTAGTCACGAATACACACAGGAAAACGCAGCGTTTGCGATTCAGATAGACCCAGATAATGAGGCGTTAAAAGCGCGCATGGTTGAGATTGATAAATTGCGCGCAGATGACTTACCCACGGTACCATTTACGCTTGCAACGGAGTTAGCCACTAACCCCTTTATGCGGGCAAATGATGCAGGTATTCGCCAGCAGCTAGGCATGGCTGATGCCTCTGAGGTGGATGTGTTTACTGAAATTAGAATACGACGTGGTTAATGACCACCATTAGGGTTTAATAAAAATGTTTAGTGACCAAGATAAGCAAGAACTGCTTAATTCCATTCGTAATATTCCAGATTACCCAAAGCCTGGCGTTCAATTTAAAGATATCACCACGCTGCTCAACAACCCAGGGCAGTTTGCTCACTTGATGGACGGTTTGGTAGCACGCTATGAGTCATACAGCTTAGATTATATTGCTGGGATTGATAGCCGTGGCTTTATTTTTGGGGCACCCCTGGCATTGAGACTAGGCATTGGTTTTGTACCGATTCGTAAAGCGGGTAAGCTACCCTCCAAAACTATCGCTCAAAGCTACAGCCTTGAGTATGGTCAAGATGAGCTGGAGATTCATACTGATGCGTTTCATGGTAAAGCAGGCTCTAAGGTGCTGTTGATCGATGATTTAATTGCCACCGGTGGGACCGCCGTAGCGGCGGTAAAGCTGATCGATCAGCTTAAGGCAGAATGCATCGAAGCGTGTTTTTTGATGAGCCTAGAGTTTTTGGATGGAAGCCGGGCACTGAAAGAGCTAACGCCAATGTATTCGGTACTTGAATTGGATTGATTACGAAGGCTTTAGATCCTGCACCATAGGTGCGACTTTCTTCCAAAACCCAAAAAATCCTGCCTTAGCCAGTGGCCTTAACAGTATGTCTTCCTCTCTGTCTTTAAAGACGATCTTGAGGTCCTGAAGCTTATGCAGTTGGTCATTGATGTCGCCCACTTCGGGGCGCATCGTGACAATTTGTTGGATGCCATTGGCCTTTGCCCAATGAGTCATATCGGCTAAGCAGCCCTCAGTGATAGTGGCGTCGGAGAAGTGTTTTCTACAGCGTGCTGATGCGTCAGATACGGCCTGCTGTAGCCAAAGGTCTTTGGTTTGAGACTGTACCGGTTCGCATGAAACAAAGACCTGTTGAAACTCATCCTGAGCAAACAGGCGCTCAGCACAGAGATCTTCCTCGTGCATCCAAAACCCTGTGGTTAGTGCAGGATCTAGGGTGGATTGTGTGAGTTCAGGCGCTGTGATTGCAGGCTTAGAGCCATAGTCCAGTGAGACGGCTTTGCCTTGTTCTAATTGCTGTAAACCTTGTGGCTTAAGCAATTCAGGGTGCAGGTATTTTTCGATATTGGCGCGTCTTGCCAAATAGGTTTTGCCCTGAGTTTGCAAGCCAGCAATCCACCGCCATGAGAGTGTGTTTGATGCGGGATCAGCATCGAGTAAATGTTGGTAGAAAAACTCTGCGCCAAGTTCCCAAGGTAATCTTAGTGTATGAATCCAGTACCCAGCAAACCACATGCGAGCGTGATTGTGCAGGTAGCCTGTTTCGATCAATTCATCTGCAAAATCATTCATAACAGCGACAGGGCCGATGCTCTCGGCAGGCGTCAACTTGCTCAAACTCTGGGTGTATTGTGACCAGACTTGGGGTCTTAGTGATAGCCAGCTTTTCCAATACCGGCGCCAATAAACTTCTTGGATAAATTTTTCTACAGTGGAAAAAGCATAACGGTGCATAACGTAGCTTGCGACTTCTTGTTCTGTAATAAGACGGTGACGGATGGCAGGACTTAACCTTGAAACATTTGTATGGTTTGGAACGACATGGTTACGCTGGCTACCATACCTTGAGGCGGTCTTTTCAAATGCTTCAAGCCTTGCCAGTGCGGCAGCACGCGTTGCTGGAAAGTCGGTGCTTTCAGATGGGAGTAAACTTTCCTGACTGCTCATGTCTGCGCCTCACACAATAATTCGCCAATCTTATAAGGCATGGGCTAGCGACACTAACGCACTTATTTTGCTTGTGGTTTATAAGGGCTTATCTGCATATCAAACCCAATGAGTCTGAACATAAAAAACCTAAAAGCATTCGTTCCTTGATCTAGATCAAGAAGTAAG
>JBMZDT010000155.1:0-5647 GCA_049614505.1 Leucothrix sp. | reverse complement strand
TTTCAGGCCCTGTCGATTCATAATGGGCTCTTGGATTATTGGCATTGGCAAATTGATTGAGTACTAACCCTTCTCCTTTCGCCTGCATCTCTAAGGCAAGGTCACGTGCCCCTTCAATGCCTAGCTGAGCAGAGACAGAAACAATCTCAGCCCCATAAGCTTTCATCGAAGCCCGGCGCTCCTCACTCATGCTTTCTGACATCAGTAGCTTCATTTTATAGCCCCGGATCGCCGCAACCATAGCTAAAGCAATACCGGTATTACCGCTGGTTGCTTCAATTAAGCTATCGCCGGGCTTAATTAAACCACGCGCCTCCGCATGCTTAATCATGCTAAGCGCTGCGCGATCTTTAACGGAGCCGCCTGGATTGTTTCCTTCCAGTTTGACCAGTAAGGTATTGGAAGTATTGCCCGGAAGCCGTTGCAAACGTACCAGTGGCGTGTTGCCCACTAAGGTTTCGATTGATTGATAAGTCATGCTTTAACCTTCTAGAACCACATTCGCGATAGCATAATCCTGCTCATCTGAAAGTGTTATGAATGAATGTTTAACGCCCAACGCATTCGCCTTTTCAAGCGTCGTGCCGTGTAAAACTAAGTGAGGCCTACCCAGATCATTTAACTGAGTTTCAATTTCATTAAAATTGACGCCTTTCGCAATGCCCGTTCCCAACGCTTTTGCCAACGCTTCCTTAGCCGCATAGCGTTTCGCAAAATAGGCTAACGGTTGACTATGGTCTTGATACGTTACTAGCTCATTAGGGTGCAATATACGCTCGACAAAGCGCTGACCATGCCGACTGAGTACCGCATCAATACGCGAGACTTTAACCAAATCAATGCCAATACCCACAATCATGTAATCAACCTATCCCTTGCTATGCGAACTGTCATGAATTATCGCTTGTTTTATGCAGAAACACCAAAGCCTAAGTCAATTCAATCCAATAATCCCTAGCTTTTCAACTTTTTCTTGGTCGTGTTTTGTGCACATTTGCGCACCTTAATACCCATTGTCAAGACACTAAGAGTGTGTGATGCTTGATGCCAATCAGCCATCATCTACCGCACTGAGGATACCGAGGGAATCTATGAACACCATCTATAACGCAAAAAAGATAATCACGATGAACCCACAGCGCCCTCATGCAACACACGTTGCTGTGAGAGATGGCAGAATCCTTGGTGCAGGTACACTGGATGAGTTAACTGGCTGGGGAGACTACCAGCTTGATGAACGCTTTGCTGATAAAGTCATAATGCCAGGCTTTGTGGAAGGTCATAGTCATGCAATGGAAGGGACGCTTTGGGACAATACGTACGTGGGGTATTTTGACCGCATGGATCCAGACGGTAAGGTTTGGAGTGGGGTAAAAAGTATCCCAGAGGTCATCGAACGCTTAAAATCTGTCGATTTAACCATGACCGGTGTTGATGCACCACTACCGGGCTGGCAACTCGACCCCATTTATTTTGACAACGAACGCATGACGCGTGAGCACCTAGATCAAGTTTCAGCAACCCGCCCAGTGGGTGTATTGCACGCATCCGGCCACATCGTCAACGTGAACTCCAAAGCATTGGAACTTGCAGGGTTACTTCGTACAGGCATAGACAATCCGGGCGTCCCACTGGGAACTGATGGCTTACCCACCGGTGAGCTAAAAGGCCCAGAGGTGATGGGGCTGGTCTCATTATACGTTGGCTTTGACCAAGACTTTCTCGCTTGTGATGAACCCGGGCTCATCAACTTTGGAAAACTGTGCGTGCGCTCAGGCGTAACCACCGCCACTGACCTTGCCTCGCGCCTTGCGCCTGATACGGTAGATATGATGCACGAGGTAATCTCTAAAGACGACTACCCTACCCGCATTGTGTCGCTACTCTTTCACGGGGGTGTCTCACCTGAAGCACTCATTAGCCGTGCTCAAACACTCAAAACCATGAGCACTGACAAACTCCGTCTCGGCAAGATTAAAGTAGTCGCTGATGGATCGATTCAAGGCTTCTCAGCGAGAATGCGCGAACCCGGTTATTACAACGGCGCGCCCAATGGACTTTGGTACATCTCGCCTGAGCATTTAGAACAAATTCTCAGCGACAGCTTAGAAAACGATTTACATGTGCACATCCATACTAACGGTGATGAAGCAACAGAACTCTTACTCGACACGATGGATAAGTGCTTAATTAAGCAGCCTGCACGAGACCACCGATTTACCATACAGCATTGCCAGTTAGCCGATAGCGCCCAGTTTCGCCGCATGAGTAAGCTCGGCTTGTGTGTGAATTTATTCGCTAATCATCATTTCTACTGGGGTGACGAGCATTACAAACTCACGGTTGGCCCTGAACGTGCATTGCGCATGAATGCTTGCGCCACGGCGTTAGAAAATAACGTCCCTATGGCGATACATTCTGATGCTCCCGTCACACCATTGGGGCCACTCTTTACTGCTTGGTGTGCAGTTAACCGGTTGACTGCTTCTGGCCGAGTGCAAGGTGAAGCTGAAAAAATTAGCTTAGATGACGCACTCTATGCCATTACATTGGGTGCTGCTTACACACTTAAAATGGACAGTGAGGTAGGCTCTATTGAAACAGGCAAGCGTGCTGACTTTGCTATTTTGGAAGATGATCCTGAAACAGTGGGAGCAGATAAAGTGAAAGATGTCACAGTTTGGGGAACCGTTTTAGCAGGGAAAGTGTTTGCTGCAAGCGAACTCTCTTAACCAAGCATTATTCACGTCATAGAGGCGGTTTATAGCCTGCCAAATCAATGGATAAATCATTGCGATAGCATAGAACTCCTGGTAAAAAATTGCTAGTCTTGGCGGGTACGTAAAAACTTGTTCTCGAGGATGAAACAGGTTTTTGGAATCCCCCCTTCGTACATCAACATCTTACATTGGAAGTAATTATGAACAATAAATTTACCAAATTCGCTGCGTCCGCAGTACTCGCAACCTCACTCGCTACGCCAGCTATCGCCGCTGATCAGTTAAATGTGGCTTACTTTCTAGAGTGGGCGACACCAAACATGATCGCCAAAGTCGAAAAGGCCTACGATGAGGCACTGGGCGTACCTGTGAAATGGACCGCTTTTGAAGCTGGCACCCAGATGACGGAAGCAATGATCGCAGGTGACATTGATATTTCTTTCAGCCAAGGCCTAGCCCCTTTCATTAACGGCGTCAACGCTAATGCACCTATTAAAATGGTTGGCCTAGCCGTTCAATACCCAGCCAATGAATGTATCGTTAGAAATGGTGCGGGTATTGATGCCTCTAACGCATCTGAATTAGAAGGCAAGAAGGTGGCGGTACCGTTAGCCACGATGGCTGACTTCAGTTTCCGTATGCAAATGCGTGCACTTGACGTTGACGTTGATAAAATCACGGTGGTTGACCAAGTACCCGCAGATGCTGTGGTTTCACTAGCTGAAGGTAATGTTGATATGGCCTGTGTATTTGGCGGTAATGCGCTAGCCAGTGCTTTAGAAGTTGGTAAGCAGCTAATGGAGCCTGGTAAAATGGAAGAAGCAGGTATCATCAGCTTTGACGTGGTTTCAGTGAGAGAAAAGTTCCTTCAGGAAAACCCTGACATGGTTAAAACTTTTATGGAAGTAACGGATAAAGCAAACACTGATTTTGCAGCCGATCAGAGCAAGATTGAAATCATCCAGAAAGACTCTGGCTTGAAAGATATTGAAGCGACTGAAAAACAGATGTCAACCATGACCTTCCCTTCCAATGCTGATCAAATGGCAAAGTACTTTGGTGAAGAAGGCATTGCCGCCGCTGCGATTAAAGTCGTGGGTAATGCGTTTGCGACTGAAGAAAATCCAGCCAAAGAAGACTACAGCGTTGTTATTGATACCTCCTTCTTGAAGTAATTCATCGACTTGCTAGATAGATGGGTAGGCCGGTTTTAGACCGGCCTATTTTTTGGCTGTTACAATCATCCCAAAAGCAATACAGGGCTGGATTTATGACACAGAGTACAATTCCCGTCACCGTCATTGGGGGCTATCTGGGGTCTGGCAAAACCACACTCGTCAACCACCTCATTCGCAACGCTAATGGCAAGCGCTTAGCAATTATGGTGAATGAATTTGGTGAGCTACCCATTGACGAAGATTTGATTGAAGCGGAAGGGGATGAGCTTATTTCACTAGCAGGCGGTTGCGTCTGTTGTAGCTTTGGCAGTGACTTGGTTGAGGCAATGAATACACTATCCCAGCTAAACCCTCGTCCAGATAATGTAGTAATTGAAGCGAGTGGTGTCGCGCTGCCCGGCTCTATTGCAAGCACTCTATCGCTTTTGCCTAATTTTGCGATTGATGGTGTGATTGTACTTGCTGATGCAGAAACCGTTCAGCAGCGCGCCCAAGATAAGTACATGGCTGATACGATCTTACGGCAGCTTAGCGATGCTGACATTGTACTGCTTAACAAAACCGATCTCGTTCCAAGCACTTTACTGGCACAAACCGCGAACTGGTTAGCAACAACAGCAGAAAATGCTCAAGTTATTCACACGCATAATTCAGTCATTTCACCAAGTATCGTATTACACGATTTCACCTCAGAACATGACAAAGCGATAGAGAGCCATGTAAACCATGCGCTACATTTTGAAACGCGTAGCTTGCCAGCAACAGAACCTGTTGATGTTTTAGCATTTGCCGAACGCTTGTTTCAAGACTACCCAACACTGGTTCGTGCAAAGGGTTTTTTAAAAGATCGTGATGGTCATTTAAAGACGCTGCAAGTCGTCGGCAAGCGCATTACTATTGCAGATGCCCCCAACACAGTGAAAACTGGAATTGTGGTTATTTTTTAATCAAACCCTAAACACCCGAGCTACTGCTTAGCTCGTAGCGCTTATTTTCTAGCTATCAACACACTTATCCACATATCCTGTGGATTACTTGGATAAGTTATCAACGACTATTCAAGAAATCCTGCAAGACTGCGTTAAACAATTCTGGCTTTTCTAAGTGCACCGCATGTGAACAACCTGCAATCACACTTAAACTAGCGCCTGATATTTCTTGCCAGAGTGTTTGCGGCAATGGCCAAAGGTAGGATTTATCCTGATCCCCCCAAAGCACTAGTGTCGGCGTATCTATGTCAGCCAAGGCATCAACCCCAGACCAAGACTCCATCGCCGTTAAACCTGCCAGTGCCGCTTGTTCACTCGCCATGACAGCGATATCAGCACAACCACTATAGCCCTTCCCTGTTGCGCCACCCACAAACCATTTAGACGAGATACGACGAGCCGTCGCTTCACCCCCCTCTTCTCTTATTCTATCTCGTGATGACTCGATGGTTTCAAAACGCCCAGGCATCACACCAATTGGCCCTGTGCCATAAAGCACTAACTTCTCAATTCGCTCTGGGGCCAACCGAGCCATCTCTTGCGCAATCATTCCCCCCATTGAATGCCCCAATAAATAGAATGATTCAATACCCTGTTTACTGACCTCATCCAATACGTACCGAGCATAACCTTCAATGCTTTCAGGCGACTCTAAATCAGCATTTAAACCAAACCCTGGCAGGTCTGGTGTAATCACATTAAAGGCACTCGAAAAATAATCGCGCTGATCCGTCCACTGTGGGCTACCGCCAAAATACCC
>JBMZDT010000154.1:0-5650 GCA_049614505.1 Leucothrix sp. | reverse complement strand
TTGATCACGGCGAGTAGGGTAACACCAATGATGCTGGCCGCTAGGGTGCCAATCGAGAGGGGAAGCAGTAGCGAGTAATCAACATCATTTTGCACGCCTCTGAACATAACAAGGCTGGCGATGACTTCTAAGATGACCGTGAGGCAAACGGCTGAAATAGGGGGGAGCCAGAAGCTGGTGCTGGCTACCACAATGGCTGAAAAGCCAAAACCAATGGCTCCTCTAACAATAGAGGCTAAAAAAACAATGAGGAAAAGTAAGCACAGTGCTAAGGGTGTCGTAACAAAGAGGTAACTTTGCAGTAAGTCAGAAAGTGGCAAGTCATAAGCCTCATCGTTGCGATTTGGAGTAGGTTTGAGGCTATCTGTAGCAGCCTGAATGCCATAAATGGATTCAGGCTTTAAACACGTTAATTGCCCATCAGTGCAGCGACAGCACTTGCATCTAACCCCAGTTTATCTAGTGAGTTTGATGAGGATTTGCTGGGTGACCTTGGCACTGTTGCGGCTTGAATAATCGCTGTGGCTACCTTTTTTCTGGCTCTTGGGATGCGCTTACCTTTGCGACGTGCGTAACGCTTAAGGAATTTTAACATACCATCTTGCTGAGCCAGCTTGGCTAAATCAAAAATGGTTTTACCTTCGTTAGTACGCTTATTGATTGGTGTACCGTTGTAAAGGAGGGTGCTGGCAATACGCTGATGTCCAAAACGGGCTGCGTGATGTAATGGCACCCACCCACCGACGGTGCGTGCTTTAGGATCAGCACCGTTTTTCAAGAGATAGCGTGCAATGCTTAAATGTCCCGCCGCTGCCGCTTCGTGTAATGCGGTGACGCCATCTTCCTTGACTGCATTAATATTGGCTTTAGCATCAACAAGCAGTTTAACCAGTTCTAAGTTACCCGCTTGACTAGCAATATGGATGGGGGAAACGCCTTGAGAATCGATTGAGCCAGCCTTGGCGCCTTTTTCCAGCAGCAGTTTGACCATTGCGTTATTACCAAAGCGGCTCGCATAGTGCAGAGGAGTTGTTTGGTCTTGGTTGACATGATCAGCGGGGGCGTTTTTTTCTAATAATAGCTGTGCCATTTGCATATTGTTAAAACGGGTCGCGTGATGCAGCGGTGTATTGCCTTCTAAGTCAATTGGCCCTGCATATGCACCGCCTTCAATGAGTAAGCGCACCATTGGAAAGTTGTTGGATTGGCTAGAGAGGTGCAATGGGTAGAGACGGTTATTATCTGGCTGATTTGGATTAGCACGCTGTTTTAAGAGGTATTCAGTTAGCTGGTAATCGCCTGCTTGCGTTGCAACATACAGTGCCGTTTCGCCATTGAGCGGATTAGCATACGATGTGCTAGCGCGATCCAGTTCAATTAAGTTTTTAGCTGCCTGAATGTACCCGCCCTTCGCCGCGTAATACAAGCGTTCACTGCTGGTAGCATGGGCTAGAGATGTGCAGACCACTGACGCAATCAAACTTGTTAATAATACCATCCGGAGCATAATAAAGACCTCTTGTCGGATTACTAGGTGTTGAAAATGATAAATATTTACTTTCCACAGCCGAAAATCTTACCACGAATCAGTGTGTTGACAAAGCCAACAGTAGTTTACAGACTTGCCCCAAGCCTGCAAATTCTCTAGGCTATTTTAATGTAGAAAAACCGCTAAAAGCACTGACTCAACTAAAAATATGCTGCGTATTATCAACGGTTTTTCAAAACCGCTAGGAGTGCATACGTTGTGAGCGATAATTTTTTAAACACTTGCACTGCTCTGTGGCTTCAATAAGTCAAATTATTTAAAGGTATACCGCTGAATAAAGTGCTTCAATCACTTCAGGCAGCATATCATGAAGAATGGCATTGCGCCCGCTGATCATGGTTTGCAGATTAAAAAAGTGCTGAAAACCCTGTGGCTGTATGCGATTAAAAGTGTTAATTAGAAGGGAGGAATCAACGCGATTTAACTGACTAATAAGAGAGGAATTGACATGTCAGATGACACCAACAATCACTTTGAGAAAAACCACGATGCTTTTATGGATGCGCTCTATTGGTATGGCATCCCGACGCTCTTTCGAGCACCTAATGAGCCAGACCCAAGCAAATGTGATATTGCGCTAGTTGGTGTGCCGCACAGTACAGGTAATGGCACCACTGAGCGTGACCAGCACCTTGGGCCGCGTGCGGTGCGGGATGTTTCCGCAAATGGCCGTCGAGTACACATGAAATTCGGGCTAGACCCTTGGCGTGCTTGCGAGATTAATGATTTGGGGGATGTGCCGCTCACCCATGCTAATAACAACGAACGCTCTATCGAGCACATTACTGAGTATTACAAGCAAATTGATGCGGCAGGCGCGCGACCAGTGTCAGTAGGAGGTGATCACTCAATTACCGGTGGTATTTTGCAAGCACTCGGTGGACCGACTTCCAAGCTAACCAACGGTGAGAAGGTCTGTATCTTGCATTTCGATGCGCACACTGACTGCTTTAGTAATATGAAACATTTCTTGGGCGCCGAGAAATCAGCTGCTCACTGGGCGTCATACTTAGTACGTGATGGTCATGTTGATGCACACCACAGCGTGCAGATTGGTATTCGTGGTAATGCGCGTACGCTGGATTGGCTCAAGCCAAGCTATGAACATGGCTATGAAGTGATCACCATGGATCGTTACAAAGAAATTGGTGCAGCAAAGAGCATCGAGATCATTAAAGAACGCATTGGCGATCGGCCGCTGTACATTACGTTTGACTTAGACTGCCTTGATCCCACCGTTGCGCCGGGCGTATCAAATATCGAAGCGGGGGTAGAAGGCTTTCAGATTGATCAGGTGATGGAACTGTTGCAGAGCGTCAGGGGCTGTAATGTGATTGGTGGGGATGTAGTGTGTTTGATCCCGACCAAGGATAGCCCGAATAAAATTACCTCAATGGTAGCGATGTCGATTATGTTCGAAATGATTAGTTTGATTGCGGATAATAAGCAGCAAGGCAAGTGCTAATTAATGGCTTGATATAGCGTTTGCATAGACAGATTAACGTTCCTTAGGCGTTTCAGCGATGCGTTGGCTCTCTTTTTTGATACCTGAACCAACGGGACAGAAGTTTGCTGCAAAGTCATTTAAGCTAGTCACCAGGTTGTCGCGGTTCAAACTGTAGTGCATGAATTGGCCTCTTTTCTCACCAATAATGAGGCTTGCGGTTTGCAGTATTTTGAGGTGCTTGGATAGGGCTGGTTTGCTCATTTCAAAGCGTTCGGCAATCTCACCCGCAGTCAATGACGTGGCTGATAGGTAGCTCAGTATTTTGCGTCTTGGGGTTGAGGAAAGGGCTTCAAAAACGAGATTGATATTATCCATTACTGCTACTCATGGGCTGATGCGGTCTACATTAGGTTGTATCGACTGGTTACAGTTCAATTTGGATTTTACAGGATCTAACGATTTTAGTTCAGGCCGATCTGCTAAGTCTTTCGGTAGTTTGATATTCCATACCCATCCGAACTTTTTTAGCACGACTAATACCCACCAACCCGGATCAACTTCATTGTCATGCAAGCCTAATTTGGCTGACTCTGGAAACGCATGATGGTTGTTATGCCAGCATTCTCCCATGGTAATCAGTCCGAGATGTTTAATGTTGTGCCCTTGTACGGCGGCACCTTCGACACGCCAATGTTTGCTGCCTTGGTTGTGAGCAAAGTAGCCGACCAACCAGTGACCAGTCACGCTGACGGCAACACGTACGCAAATACCCCAGACAATCCAGCTGATGCCGCCCAGTGTGCCTAATAGCAGCATGAGAGGAAGCTGCTGCCACATCCAGTAGGTTTCAGTTAATCGGTAAAATCGACTGTTAGCGACCTGAGCGTCTGGTGTGAATGTGGGAGGGTAGGTGAGTTGAATATCACAGTGTAACTGCCAAAACCAGTCACGTAACATACCTGAGCGGTGTGCAAAGTAGTCATGACACTGAGGCTGTCGCTGCGCCCAATCGCGCAAGTCGTGTGTTTTCATCATGCCCAATGGCCCTGCTAAACCAACCAGCACACCCAGGTAAACGAATAAATATTCCATCCACTTCGGGCAGCTGTAGCTATTGTGAATGAGGCGGCGGTGCATACCAAGAGAGTGCCCAAGACAAAGGGTTATGGCCGAGGTCACTAGGAACACCAGCAGTGCTTCCCAGCTAAATGTTAGGGTGCCACCCACTATTGCAGTAGCATACATAAAGCATATCCAAGCAGACTTGAGAGGTGAATAATAGACGTTGCCCAGCAACGCGGTGTTGTCTTTGTTTTGACTGGTGACTCTGTGAATATTGATGGTCATAGTAATTAACTGTTTAACTTATTAGTTAATTAACTATTTATTATTTCTGTTCGGCTGTCAAGGATCGGGTGTAATTTGATACGATTTCCCTGATGTGTGGTTTCTTAAAATGAAATCGGTGGTGGACAACAACACCGATCTCATGGCTTAGGTATTGATGCTTACCTGTAGAACTGTTGGAAGCGTGGCACACTAAAACCAATCAGTTTGCGCTTACCCATGACAATAAATGGCGTACCATAAGCATTCATTGCTTTAAATTGGCGCAGTGCTGCACTACTTCTGTCAATGTTATGCTCGACATAGGGGATTCTGTGGGCTCTAAAGTAATTGCGTGCTTGCTTGCAAAAGTGGCAACCATTGGCTGAATACATAACGACGCGTTGCTTCTTTTTTTGGCTGACATTGATGATGGGATTGTGGTGGCTGTAGCGTGCCGTGTGGTTTGCATTAAACAGGGCGGCATAAGTCGGCGCACTCAGTAGCGCGATTAAAACGAGTAAATATTTCATGGTTCCATCCTAGTTGGGTTAAAAGTGATTGAATCCTTTCAGTCACTTAACCTCAGAATAGAGGAGATTGAGTGTGTGTTCTACTAAGATTAAGAATGATTAAATTCCAAAAGGTACCCCACCCGTTACAGGGAGATTGATTCCAGTCACATAATTTGCAGCAGGGCCTGCGAGATAAGCCACTGCTTCTGCAACATCTTCTGGCAAGCCTGCGTTGCGCAAAGCGACATTGGCATAACGCTTCTGTTTGATTTCATCAACTGAGCATTCATTTTCTGTCGCCAAGCGTTGGTTAGCGGCTGCGTGCATGTCGGTCATGATGTAACCGGGGCAAACGGTATTGCAGAGGATATTGTCTGGACCAAACTCTGCGGCGATGGTTTTAGAGAAACCCACTAAGCCATGTTTCATCGCTGTGTAAGCACCAAAACCTGCTTCGGCGCCTAAGCTTCCTGTTGAGCCGATATTGATAATGCGGCCACCGCCATTTTCTCGCATTTGAGGAATGATGGCTTGGGATAGCATCATAGGGCCAAGGATATTGACCTGAAAGCTCGACTCCCATTGTTCTGGAGTCGTGCTGAGAAAGTTGTCTGAGCCTGATAACGAGCCTGCGTTATTGACCAGTATGTCGATAGAGCCAAACTGCTCGGTGGTCGCTTGGCAGACGGCGTCGATATTGTCTTTGTCCGTCACATCCAGCGCTAATGCTAAGGCCTTGCCACCGACTTGCTGTATTTCTTCTGCCAGTGATTCCAGCAGGGTGGTGCGTTCTAGCTCAGTACCTTCGATGCG
>JBMZDT010000153.1:0-5667 GCA_049614505.1 Leucothrix sp. | reverse complement strand
TTAAGGCATGACACAGTTAACCCCCTTGTTAGATATTAACCCTGTCGTCGCGGATGCGCTGGCTAACCAGTCGGCCGTTGTGGCACTGGAATCTACCATCATTTCGCACGGCATGCCTTACCCACAAAATGTTGAAACGGCCTTGCAGGTTGAGCAGGCAGTACGTGATCATGGTGCGGTTCCTGCCACGATGGCGATTATGGATGGCCGCTTAAAAGTAGGATTAACCGAGTCGGAAATTGAAGCACTCGGCAAAGCAGGGCAGCGTGTCATTAAAACCAGTCGCCGTGATATTCCGTTTGTAGTGGTTAGTGGCAACATGGGGGCAACCACCGTCGCTGCAACCATGATCTTAGCTGCAAAAGCGGGGATTCATGTCTTTGCAACGGGCGGCTTAGGCGGGGTACACCGAGGTGCTGAAACAAGCTTTGATGTGTCAGCTGATTTACAAGAACTAGCAAATACCGATGTGGCGGTTGTTTGTGCTGGGCCCAAGTCTATTTTAGATATTGGCTTAACGCGCGAGTACCTTGAAACATTTGGCGTGCCGGTGATTGGCTATGGCTGCGATAACTTACCCGCTTTTTATGTTCAAGATAGTGGGCATCCCGTGGACTACCGTTTAGACACTCCAGAGCAAATAGCGGATGCGCTCAATGTGAAATGGTCGCTACCCCTATCCGGTGGTGTCATTATCGGTAATCCAGTGCCCACTGAGCACGCAATGCCTAATCATGTGATTGATGCCGCAATTGAGCAGGCTCTCAAAGAACTAGAGGCGCAAGGAATTGCTGGCAAAGACTCCACGCCATTTTTGCTAAAACGGGTCGTGGAGCTTACTGGAGGTGACTCGTTGGAGACCAATATTCAGTTAGTGTTGAACAATGCCCGCGTTGCTGCACAGATTGCTGTGGCAATGGTTAATTAGGTAGTCAAATCCTCTAGCATTTGTTCTAAACTGGCGACGCGTGCCTCTAAAGCTTCGATACGTTGCATCGCTTCGCTGTCAGCGCTAAGGCCGCCGCGCGAGGTACTGGGCGCTGAGTCAGAAAAGCTAAACGCATCAATATCTACTTCACCGCATAAGGTGTGGGAATAGCGATCTTCGCGCCTGCCGGGGCCTTTGGCTAATAAAACCAGCGCTGGATACTGCCTATTAAGCAGCGCAGACACTGTTTCCTGCACCTTTTCAATACTGTCAAAGCTCACCATTTTTTCTGTGCGCGCTTTAATTTCGCTGAGGGTCAGTGGCTCACGTAGCATTAAAATACTTAATACGGCGATATCGTCACGGGTCATATTCAACGCACGCATGGCAAGGTGGGTTACTTTGTTAGCGCGATTGCCATGCTCAATTCGAGCTAAACCAAGATCTACCAGTTCATTGCTAGTATGGCCTACCTCACCTTCTGTCAGTGCCATGACAGGCTGACGATTGGTTTTTTGGTTACAGGCCGTCATTAACGAATGATAGGTTAATGGGTAACTATTGGGTGTGGCGAGATGCTTTTCGATTAAGCAAGCAAAGACGCGCACTTGTTTAGCGGTTAACTCGGGTAAGGGCGCTTCAGGTGCATCAACATGGAACTCATTGCTAACATCAGACATGGATTTTCTCCGCTTTATTATTGGTATGCGCTTTAATTCAAGCGATTATTGGAGATAATTCTAGCAGTGTGTCTGAGTGCTGTATATAAAACACACTCACCTAAAAAAGGCGACTCAGTGAGCCGCCCAAAACTTGCAGGGGAGAGAAGTTTGCAAGTTTTAAGAGTCGTCGGTTGCTTGTCTAACGGGACGGCGTTCCATGCGTTTTTTCATACGCTTCTGCATTCTTGCTTTACGCTGGGCTTTCATTTCAGCCAGCTTGGTTTTTTGCTCATCGGTGAGGATTGCTTCAAATGCTAGACGGGCTTGGTTCCTTGCTATAAACATTTTTTGCGCCAACTCGCCTTTCCTGGCGGCCAGTGCGGCAACGGCTGTGCCATCGCTAGGGTCAAGGTCGTGTATATCCTGACGTAGTTGCCGCATTTGCTCTCGCAAGACCTGATTGTCGGCTCTTTGGCTCTCGCGCATTGTTTTCATCTGCGCTTTTTGGTCAGCAGTCAAATTTAGTTTCTTAGCCATTCGTTTCATTATGTGCATGCCGCCATGGCGACCACCGCGCTTCCCATGGTGCTTGCCGTGATGCTGTTGCCACGAGCGTTCACCATCGCCATCACCATGGCCTTGTGCATTTGCCGCCGCACTAAAACCAACCATACTTGCCAAAATTGTCGCTACTACTATGTTAGTCTTTTTCATCTTGTTACCTATTAATCGTTAGTTTGATAATGTGTTCGATTCACACTGAATCGATGGAGAGATTATGCAATGGGTCAATGTTAATGTGGGTAAGGGCGATGTAAAGTGTTTGTAAAGTAAACAGACCAATGGCTGTTTAATTGGCAGGCTTTCTAACGCTCAAAAAGACGGTGATCGCGGACAATACGCCTGCAACAGCAGCGACTAGCAGGGCAATTTCATAATTAGCCTGTTGATCATAAAACCTACCGGCCAGCCAGGGGCCAAATAACCCTGCAAACCCCCATGCTGTGAAGATTTTCCCATAGACTTTAATGCCCTCAACAGAGCCGAATTGTTGATTAACAACAGTTGGGTAAACAGCAATAATGGCACCGTAGGTAAAGCCTGTGGTTGCCAAGCCTGCTAACACTAAAGCGCCTGTAGCGAACTGGGAGAGGTAGAACAGGCTAATAGCAGAAATTAGCGGTAACGTTGTCAACACACGCTGCGTATTAAAACGGTCAGCCATCCAGCCGCCGAGTAAGCTGCCAATAATGTTAAATACTGCAAGAATGATTGGGGCTGCTAGGATCAATTGATTGCTCACGGCACCTTCTTTAGCGATGCCAGTAGCGTGACCAATAGCCATTAACCCCGCAGTCACAGCCAAACCATACGATAGCCATAATAGGAAAATTAAGCGCTTATCTTGGCTCACTGGTTTGTCAGTCTGCGCTGGTTTGGGAAGCGCTAACTGAGCATTGGCACGATGGTATGCAGTGATGATAATTGGCATAACGAGCAAGGCGGCCAAACCCACTGCGGCCATGGCTTTAATACCAAGTACCGATAAAGCTAGGTTTAATGGCCAAGGGGATAAGGCGGCGCCTAAGGCGTAGCTGGCGGTGACTAATCCCATTGCTAAACCTTTGTGATTTGGATTGGCTTGGGCTGAAATTTGTAAAGCATAGCCATAACCCAAGCCGTTTGCTGCACCAAACAACAGGCTGTAACCCAGCCACACAGTGACTAAATGGTTACCCGATGCTGCGATCAATGTTCCAAATGCAGCTAATAGACATACCGCACTCATAAACATGGTCGGTTTTAGCAGACCATATAACTTGTGACCAAATAATACGACCGTGGTTAGCGTTACCAATGCAAAGGAGTAAGTTAAACTGACCGATGATCTTGAGGCGTTAAAGCGTGCTTCAAGTGGTTCCAGAAAGACTGAAAAAGCATGCACTGAGCCTAGTACGACCATCAGCAGCATGCTGGCGAGTAAGACAAGTGTTCCGTTCTGAGGCCGAGACATAGCAGGTACAAATGTAAACTATCCAGATTACTGCGAATGGCTCATCGCTGCAAGTGGCGGCATTTTGGACACCTACCCGCTTAATTAGCCGATAGTCTAATCAGAAAATCATTGCGGAAGTTATTGGTTGAACTATGCTTATTAAGCACTAAATGTCCTATAACTCTACCAATCTAGCAAATCCCATGAAGCTTAAGACAATAAAGCAGTACATTAATCAGCTAACCGAGCAGCATATGCAGGCAGTAGCCATTGACTTAATGCAGGTCGCTAACCTTAAAACAGCACTTAAAGACAAGAAAGTTGCTTGTAAGCATAAACTCAGGCATCGGGTAGATTTTGCCAAGCGTGAGCGCACTGAGAAGAAGCTCAAGAAAATTAAGGCCTGCTTAAAGAAGCTTGAGCTGTTTGAACAGCCACTTTAAGTGGCATCTAGTCAGGCCAATAAATCGGCTAGCTTTAAACGTTGCACTTTACCCGACGGCCCTTTAGGCAATTCATCCATAATATAGACTTGCTGGGGTGCTTTAAATTTGCCTAATTCCGTTTCAGCAAATGCGCGTAGTGCCTCACAGTCCACAGAAACATCCTGTTTGAGTACGACACACGCCATGACTTCTTGACCATACTCTCGGTGATCCACTGCGAAGGCAGCAGCCTCTAGTACAGCGCTGTGACTAAACAACACTTCATCAATTTCACGAGGAGAGATGTTCTCACCACCTTTAATGATGAGCTCTTTTAAGCGCCCAGTAATAAAGAAGTAACCTTCTTCATCCTGCATGGCTAAATCGCCTGTGTGTAACCAGTTGTCTGCTGTAATCGCTTCGTTGGTGGCAGCCTCATTTTTGTAGTAAGCAGACAATACATTGTCACCGCGAATCATTAATTCACCTGACACGCCGCGAGAACATTCCTGGCCGTTTTCATCAATAATTTTGGCTTCATTACCAACGGCGACGCCGGGAGAGCCGTATTTGATTTTCCCCGGAGGCAAAGGGTTTGACAGAATTTGTGCCGCCGTTTCGGTCAGTCCCATGGTTTCAATGAGTGATACTGAGAATTTCTCTTCAAATGCTTTGTGCATCTCAGGTGAAAGCGGGGCAGAAGCTGAGCGTCCAAAGCGTACTTTAGTGCGGATGTAGTCATCGACTGAGTCTGCTATGCCTTCGCGCTCTGCATGATCTAGCAGGTAAGCCACAATCGTTGGAACGAGGCTAAACCAAGTGCATTCTTTTTCTGCCATTAAAGTCCAGAAGCTAGACACGCTAAACTTGGGGGGTAAAACTAAGCTTCCGCCGCTCACCAAAGCGCCAAGCACTGAGACAATTTCAGCATTGATGTGATAGAGCGGCAGCACACATAAGCCACGATCAGTATCCATTAGTCGATGTGCATCGGCCGTATTTTGCGCACCCGCTAAGACATTTTTATGGGAAAGTTGTACCCCTTTAGGCCTACCCGTTGTGCCCGATGTGTAGATTAATACAGCGGCATCTTCCGGTGTAATCGGCTCCAAAGTCTCACTATCAAATGCTGTGTCGGTATTTGTATTAAATGCGAAACAGCTCTGCTCAACCACTGATACGGGCATGGCTGCCGACGCTGTTTTAACGAGCTTGGGGTACTTATCTTGATAATGTGGCGAGACGAACAGCATTCGAGAGTCACTGTGATCCAGTACATACTCTAGTACTGAAGCACCTGCTACAGCATTCATCGGTACAATCACTGCACCTGAATACATCGCACCCAACATAATCGCCACAGTCCAATAACCATTGTCGAGCAGCATGGCGACCTTATCGCCTTTGCCAATTCCAGCCTGTGCTAGTTGTTGACTAAAGTCTTGAGCATGCTGCTGTAACTGTGCATAGCTCATCTGCTGATCGGTTTCTGGCGTGATCAGGTAGGTTTGATTGGGTCGAAAGCTAGCCTGTAAATCGATGAGTTCTCTTAGCGTTGCTGATCTTGACATCATTACGCTCCTGTCTGCTCGATGCCGTGTGATTTCCAGTAGTCTCCGAAAATATCTTCAACCGATGGTTCGTCCGCTGGAATCG
>JBMZDT010000152.1:0-5684 GCA_049614505.1 Leucothrix sp. | reverse complement strand
GCTTTAAACTCGCGGTAACGTGAAAACCATTTAACGACAAGGTTGGCTAAAAAGCCCAAAGCAATCTGTGCCACCATCGACACCATGTAGTAAACCATGCCGTATGAACTCCCACCACGATTATCCCCTCTAGACATAATAGAATTCACTAGCGTTGCAATGACTCGTGAGAAAAAGAAAACAAAGGTATTCATTACGCCTTGTAACAGGGTTTGAGTCACCATATCGCCGTTAGCCACATGCGCTATCTCATGCCCCATAACGGCTTCTGCTTCATCAGCCGACATGGTATTTAATAAGCCCGTGCTGACAGCAACCAACGCGGCATTTCGACGTGCCCCGGTTGCAAAGGCATTGACCTCTGCGGTATCAAATATTCCTACCTCAGGCATATCGATGCCCACTTTCTCAGCTTGGCGCGCTACAACATTCATTAACCAGCGCTCTTGTTGGTTAGTTGGCTGCTCAATAATACGCACTCCCATGCTACGCTTGGCTGCACTTTTAGACATCCATAAACTCATGAATGCACCTGCAAACCCCATGACTAGAGACATCAACGCAATATAGCCAAACTCTGCGGGCATTCCCATTTGGCGTAGCGCCTCAGAAATACCAAATGCGCTGTCTAGCACATTCCAAACAATCCCTAGCATTGCCACAACAGCAAAGTTAGTGGCCATTAATAATAAAGTCCGCTTCATGCGTGCTCCTCATTTATAGAATAGTGTATATCGCAAAGATGGCTACATTCACTTTATTTTTCAAGTCTTTGCGATGACCTATCGAGACTAAAACCCGATGCTTTATCGATAAGTCAGTTATTGATAATAATAAGTTCAGTAGGCTTGCTAAGACCTAAAGCGTCGAACACCTCGGCCAACGAGTAGCCATGCGGCAATCGCACCGCCCACACCGCCAAACAGGTGCCCATCCCAGGAAACCCCTTTTTGCCATGGCGCAATACCACTTAACAAAATTCCTCCATACGTCACAGCCACAAACAGACTGATTAGCATAGGTACGGTGCGCTTTTCTAGGATGCCGGACACAATTAGAAATACCGCCAAACCAAACACTAACAAGCTTGCCCCGATATGTAAGGTATTGCCCCGCCCGAAAAACCACAATAATGTTCCCCCAATGGCCACAATGGACGCCACAATAACAAAGCTGTTTGCCCGAGAGCCTGCCAACAGCAACAACATCACCATAAGCGGCACAAAGTTGCTCATGATATGCGCCAAATCACCGTGCAGAAAAGTCATGGCAACAATGCCAATCAGCCCGCCAAAATCTCTAGGCACTAAACCAAACTGTTCAAGGGGTAAAAAGCGATCAAGCAGGAAGATCAGCCAGATGATACCGATAAAGATTAGAATACTTCTTAGTTCTTCTTTGATGGTGTGGGTGTAGTTTTTCATAAGACCTCTCAGGCAAAAGCGTTCATTTCAGACTCTATTTCGCTCCAACGTTGCGTGTCTAATAAGGCGCTGCGATTCATGTATGTTTTACCAACCATGCCTTTTAGACGGTGCTGTCGAGCCAGTGCCGCTTGACTGTGTAATTCAATCGATGCTTCATCCAACACCTGCATAACACCCTGCCGATTGTTGCACACTAAGACCATGTCGCAACCCGCAGTAATTGCCGCTTCCGCTCGCTGTGCATAGTTCCCAGCAAAAGACGCGCCTTCCATATCCAAATCATCACTAAAGATGACGCCATCAAAGTTCAAAATACCCCTAAGGATTTGCTTTAGCCAAATCTCTGAAAAACCGGCTGGGCGACTGTCGATTGCGGGATAAATCACATGTGCAGGCATCACTGCATCCAACCCTTTGGGAATCAATTTTAAAAACGGTTGGATGTCAAACGCATCCAGCGTTGAAAAATCACGCTTATCGATGGGTATCTCTTTGTGTGAATCAGCGACTACCGCCCCATGTCCCGGGAAATGCTTACCCGTTGATGCCATTCCTGCCTGGTGCATGCCTTCAATGTACGCTTCTGCCATTTTACTAACAATCTCTGCTTCAGCATGAAATGCACGGTCACCAATCACTTCACTCACCCCATAGTTTAGGTCTAGTACTGGAGCAAAACTAAAATCGATGCCTAATGCACGTAGCTCAGAAGCCATTAACCATGCGTGATTGCGTGCTGCCTGTAGCGCCACTTGTTCATTGTCACTTTGTGCATACAATTTACCGAGGGCTGGCAAATGGGTGAAGCCGTCTTTAAAGCGCTGCACTCGGCCGCCTTCATGATCCACCCCAATAAGCAAATCAGGCCCCGAAGCTTGGCGCACCGATTTTATCAAATACTCAAGCTGTTCGACGCTGTGAAAATTACGAGAAAAGAGTATTAAACCACCGCATAGCGGGTGTTTTAGCAATTCTTGCTCTTCCTGCGTCAGCTCGATCCCTTCAAGATCCAACATTAGTGGTGCAATTGGCATATTAGCCTCATTTTAAATTATTTTATTTCCTAAAGTATAACGCTCCCATGAGCGTTGCACCGAATTAATTAACGACATTAATGGACGCATCAGCAGACACAATTCAGGCTTGATTCAGCTCCGCGCTTAAACCGCTACTTTCATCCTGCTAGCCATACACCCTTTTTATGGGCCAATGTAAAAATACCCAGACAATAAGGGGCTTACAAGGGAGTTTGCAATAATGAGCGCAGCCGTTGATTTCGATCAATACCAAGAAACCATACCAACTGTGAATAATACTCGCTATAGCAATGTGCGTATTTTATCTACTGATGGCAGAATTGGTCGCTTTGAATACTTTTTTTACTCGTTGGTTATCCCTTTTCTCGTCTTTTGGATTGGCGCAGCACTCGCTGGCATTGCTAGCCACTTTGGCGAACTTGGCGGGGCGATTGCCTACGTTTTGCTTGCCTCTACTTTCTGTGCGGCAATCATTATTCATGTTCAGCTGACAATACAGCGTTGCCATGATTTCAATGCAAAATGGTGGCTAGCCTTATTTGTGTTCTTACCGCTGGCCTGCCTGCTGTTCTGGATGATTCCAGGCAATACGCACAGCAATCGCTTTGGCTACCCTCCCCGCCCGCCCAGTGGCTTACTAAAAAAAGGCGCAGCGTTACTGATACTCACCGTGGTTGCCATCATGACGTTTACAACATTGCATTATGCTTCCCTATAGGCAGTATGAGATACCCAAAGGTAGCGTAAAGACTCTGTAAGGACATTGGAATAGCGCTCTGGCATTCGCTAGAATAAGTAAGCCGTGTTTTAGGGGATAGTTTGCAACATTTCACGGTCATCAACAATAATAGCCAGACGGTGAACCATGAAACAACTTATTCTGATCATTGCATTAGTCGCAGGCTCGGTTGCGCTCGCTAATTACTTGATAAAAACAAAACCTGAGCCACGTAAACGCGTCAGACAACCAACAATTCCTGTGGTTGAAGTGATGACACCCATCACACAATCCTACACGCAAAAGATCCGCTCCTCAGGCTCTGTAGAAACCAATCTAAGCACGAACCTTGTTTCAGAAGTCTCTGGCAAAGTGGTGGAAGTAACCCAGGCTTTTCAGGAGGGGAGCTACTTTAAAAAAGGCCAACACCTCTTATCGATTGATTCCACTGACTACCGGAACGCCATTGTCATCGCCAAAGCAGAGGTCAGCCAACGCAGGCTCGATGTGAAAAATGAGCAAAATCTAGCGCGCCTCGCAGTGCGCGACTTTAAGTTACTCGGCAATAACCGCCGACCTGGGGAAATGGCTAGCCGAAAACCGCATTTAGCCGCGGCCATCGCCAATCTTGATGCAGCTAAAACACGCTTACAACAGGCGAAAAATAACCTTAAGAAAACGAAGATTGTGGCACCTTATACTGGCCGATTGCAAAGTGCTAATGTGAATATCGGCCAGTTTGTCAGCACAGGAACACAACTGGGTCAGGTGTATTCCACAGACTATGTCGAAGTCAGACTGCCTTTATCACTGGCTGATTACGAACAACTTAAGCTGCCTGAAAACTATAAAAACCAACAATCTATTAACACCGACAAGCTACCGAAGGTGATCTTTTCAGCTAACTACGGCAGTAAAATACACCGCTGGGAGGGCCGCATTGTTAGGGCCAGTGCTGCAATGGATCAACGCACGCGGCAAATCCCAGTGATTGCCAGAATTGATGATCCATTTAATAAACGTGATGGTGATACCACACCGCCGATTAAAATTGGGCAGTTCCTTAAAGCTGAAATCTTAGGATCTCGGTTAAACAATGTTTACATCATCCCAACAGCATCTACCCGCCAGAACCGAGAAGTCATGCTATATGACGATGGCATCATAAAAATCCTGCCCATTGAAGTCATTACGGGTGAGAATGATTCCTTAGTTATTAAACAAAGCGCCCTACCGCCTAATGCAAAATTAATCATTACCCCCATGCCCTCTGCAAAAACTGGCATGAAAGTACGACTTCCCGGTGAAGGCCGTAAACGGGGTAAAAAAGGTGAAGGTCAATGGGATGGAAAATCAGGCGCAAGCGGCGGCAATTGGGATAAAAAACCGGCACCTGCTGAAAAACGACCGAACAAGTCACGCGTGACAGCAGGTGATGCTCCCCAACCAGCCTCCTCCATAAAGGCAGCGCCTCCCAGAGCTCAGCTAATGGAAGACGATGGACCAACAGTGCTGTTATCCACTCAGCAGCGGGCACGCCTAATGGGCTTTGTTGAACAGCATCCCCGCATGCCAGAGCAAGTCAAACAGCGCATTATCAAACAGCTTCAAGCACAAGATGTCCCCAAGAAACTGGTCGAGCGCTTGAAAGGCCAAATGGCTGGCAAGCGAGGCGCAAACAGACGCCCAGAATCTACTAGGGAGACTAACTAATGCACGGTGCTATCGCTTGGTTTGCTCGAAATCACGTCGCGGCCAATTTGCTCATGGTAGTCATTTTGTCTGCGGGCTTGTTCACCATGTTCAACCGCATTCCATTAGAAGTCTTTCCTGCCTTTGAACGAGATGTCATCAATATTAGCGCCAGCTACCCTGGTGCTGCTCCCAATGAGGTTGAAGAAGGTGTTGTTAGACGCATCGAAGAAGCTGTCGCCGACTTACCTGACATTGAACACATTACGAGTACCGCCAGCGAAGGCTCTGCGTCAGTCAACATTGATTTACTGGATGGTACTGACAAGGATCAGCTACTCAACGAGATAAAAAGCCGAGTCGATTCTATTAATGATTTTCCTGATGATGTGGATTCGCCCACTGCTAGCACCTCTGTCAGGATTAGAGAGAATATCAATGTCATCGTTTTTGGTGATATCAATGAAGCCGAGCTAAACCGTGAAACGCTCAAAGTACGTGACGAGCTTTTACAGCTTGATGGCATTACTCAAGTCGCTATCAGCGGCCTACGCCCTTACGAAATTGGCATCGAAATACCAGAAATTACACTACAGCGTTACCAACTCAGTTTATCAGAAATTTCTCAAGCCATTCGCAATTCTTCTAGAGATATTCCCGCTGGCACATTGAATACGGATGCGGGCGAGATTCGTATCAGAACACTAGGAAAGGCAACAACAGTCGCTGACTTTGCTGATATTAATATTCGTAGCAATGCGGATGGTACACAGATCCGTCTTGGCGATATTGCGAACATCATTGACTCAT
>JBMZDT010000151.1:0-5700 GCA_049614505.1 Leucothrix sp. | reverse complement strand
CATGAAAATTAAACATCAACTCTCGATTGCAACTTTAGTGATGGCTGGTGTCTTCACTACAGGTTGTTCTCAGCAGTCAGTGATGGGTGAAGGTGGTTCTCAGGTTGCAGGCGGTCAGCAAGCAGCAGGTGGTTCTCAGGTAGCAGGTGGTCAGCAAGCAGCTGGTGGCTCTCAGGTTGCAGGCGGTCAGCAAGCAGCAGGTGGTTCACAGGTAGCTGGTGGACAACAAGCAGCAGGTGGTTCACAAGTTGCAGGTGGTCAGCAGGCAGCGGGTGGACAAGCAGCAGGCGGGCAGCAGGCAGCAGGCGGACAGCAAGCAGCGGGCGGACAACAAGGTGTTGCTAACGACGTTCAGCCAATGGATGCGCAAATTCCGAAAATGGTTAAGCCTACGGCGCCAGTCCAGCCAACAATGACTAAGCCAATGCATAAGCCTAAGCAGGTTGCACGTCCTAAGCCAGTGCAAAAGCCTAAGCCAATGTCTGCGGGTAACTGTCATGGTCACGCTAAGAGCAAGCTGACTAAGGTTGTTAGGCACTGTCACCGTAATCCAACTGGCAAGCATGGCCACAAGGCGCCAGCGGCTAAAAAGCCAGCAGCTAAGCCAGTAATGAAGACAGTTACTAAGACAGTATATAAGTCAGTACCAAAAATTATCTATAAAGATCGTGTGATCTACAAGCCTGTTTACAAGACTAAGACTGTTTACAAGACTAAGCCTGTTTACAAGACTGTGATGAAGACTAAGACAGTATATGTCCCACGTCAGGTACCTGCTAAGCCACGTGCTGCTGCTCCAAAGAGAAACCCTCTATGTCACGGCCACGCAGGTAACAGCATGACGCGTAGCGTTAAGCACTGCCATAAGGCAAACCGTAGCAGTCATGGTCACCAGTATGGTCCAAAGCGTGTAGTTCGTAGACCAGCAGCTCCGGCTCGTAAAGCAGTAGCTCCAGCTCGTAGACCAGCAGCGCCAGCTCGTAAAGCAGTTAGCCCTTGGTGTCACAGCCATCCAGCTAATGGTATGACTCGTAGCGTCAACCACTGTCATAAGTACAATCAACGTAACCATCGCCACATGTATGGTCAAAAGGTAGCGCCTGCAGCACGTCCAGCGGCGGCACCTGCTGCTCCAGCAGCACCACGTGTACCAACAACTATGGCGCCTAAGGCACCGACTGTTGACGTATTTGCTCTTCAGCAGAAACTGAAAGCAAAAGGTTACTACAGAGGTCCAATCGATGGTGTAGTAGGAAGTGGTACACGTGCAGCACTTCAGCAGTTCATGCAGAACCGCAATTGATAGATTAGATATACTGTAACGAGTATATTTTACTCTTATCAATAGAGTATAAGATGGGATTGAGGTTGCAACTTCAATCCCATTTTTTTTATGTACTGAGACACAATAAAAACTTACTATGCTTATACAGTATCGTCTAAATACTTGGGATGATTAACTATAATAAAATTGGATCTAGGACTTATGGATAAGAAAATAAAAGGCTATCTGATTAAAGCGATTGTGCTATTAGCACTACTGTTTGGATCAACAGTGCAGGCAGCAGTTTGGAAGGCTAAAAATACGTGGGATGAACGATGGGAAAATAACTATCGGGCTTGGGTCACACGCTATTGGAACGAAGAGTTTTTTATGGATGAAAAAAAACCTTTGTACTATAAATTTGAGCATGACTGCGCAGATGCTGTTTATGCAATGCGTTTAATATTTGCTTATGAGCACAGATTGCCTTTTGTGATCCATAATCCTAAAAAGAAGAAGAAATACATTACCAATAACATGAAAAAATGGGACAAGTTCCCAGAACATAAGCGTGTTAGGAAATTCTTAGATTATATTGCGAGAGTAGGTAGCACAACTTCTCTTAAGAAGGATACTTATCCAATCGCAATGAATCAGATAAAGGCAGGCGATATTTATGTAGCACCAGGAGTGCATTCATACACCATTGTTGATATCACTGATGCGGGTGTAGCTGAGGTTGTTTATTCTACAACACCTAAAGCCGTACGCTTCTTAGATCGCATCGAATCATTTCCTTTTTATGTGCCTGAAGATCAGAAAAAATTTAGCGATGGCTACCGTCGCTTTGTTCAACCACAAAACATTAAAAAACCATTAAGAAAGCAGCCGGGTTACAGCACTGAGCAGTTTAAAGTGGCAAAAGCGGTTAAGCAAAACTATGTAAGATTTACCGATATTTTGTCAAGTGCGTTGGGTAAACGCAAAGAAACACCTGAAGAGAAGTCGCTGCGTTTGATGATTGCGCTGTGTCAGTACGCTAATGACCGTGCGGTATACGTTTATGATGCCCTTTGGCATTTGCAGAACATTCGTAAAAAAGGCCGTAAATGTATGAATCGCCGTGAGTATGACAGTTACTCCACTCCTTCTCGAGATAGACGTCTAAAAGCTTTTTTCAATGCTATTGGTGAACATCACACAAGAACAAAAGCGACAGCAGGAAATAGTCTACAAGAGCAATGGACCAAAACACTGTTCTCACAGACAGACCCAACACCCGCTCAAAAGAAGCAGCTGAATGAGTTCTGTATGGTACAGATGAGTTTGGGTGAAAACTACCACATGCCATTACGTGCCTTACGTCAGAATCTATATGCAGGCTTTGTGTCATCTAATCCACATGCCCCGCTAGAGTACCGATGGGGTGTTGTGCCGAAGCAGTTCAAAACATCCTGTAAGTCTTATTGATGTAATTGCGTTTTAAATGGCCGGTCTTCCGGCCATTTTTTATTGGGTTGTTTTTTCTCAAATTCAGCAATATTTAAATAACTTTAGTATAGTTAGGCTAAAATAGATGTTATTCCTCATAATTAATAAAAAGCCTCCTCAATGAATATTAAATCAATCATTCTTGCCGCTGGCAAAGGATCGCGAATGCGTTCTGATCTGCCAAAAGTAATGCACGAAATTGGTGGAAAAGCGATGCTTCACCATGTTGTTTTGACCTGTGAATCCTTAGGCGAAGGGTCCATTATCGGTGTTGTTGGTCATCATGCTGAAGCCGTAATAGCTAGCTTTCCCAGTGATGCTTCAATGATATGGGTGCGCCAAGAGGAACAGTTGGGAACAGGGCATGCAGTAATGCAGGCAGTGCCCCAAATAGAGGATGAAGACATTGTTTTGATTGCCTATGGCGATGTGCCTTTGGTTCGTACAGAAACACTAAAGCCACTGTGTGAATGTATTGGCGAACACGACTATGCTTTGCTGACAACGACACTAGATAATCCAGCGGGTTATGGGCGTATTGTTAGAAATGCCAATCATGACATTCTGAAAATCGTCGAAGAAAAAGATGCGTCAGAGTCCGAAAAGCAGATTCAAGAAATCAACACAGGTATTGTGGCAGCAAAGGGTGTGTGTCTGAAGCGTTGGTTGGCTAAACTAACAAATGACAACGCCCAACAAGAGTATTATTTAACCGATTGTGTAGCCCATGCCGTTTCTGAAGGTGCCAGCATTACTTCGGTTGACTGTGCTGATCCAAACGAAATACAGGGTGTTAATGACCGTAAGCAGCAAGCGATGTTGGAGCGAGCTTATCAAGCGCTTCAAGCAGAGAGGTTGATGGCTGAGGGTGCAACATTAATCGATCCTACAAGACTGGATGTTCGTGGTGAGGTGTCGGTTGGTAAAGACGTGCTGATTGATATTAATGCGGTATTTATTGGCAATGTTAGTATGGGTGATAATGTCATCATAGGACCTAATTGTGTAATACAAAATGCCTCGATTGCTTCTAATGTGACGATTAAAGCGAACTCAGTGATAGAAAGTGCAGAGATTGGTGATGGTTGCGATGTAGGGCCGTTTGCAAGGATTCGCCCAGGTACGCGGCTAGCCAAAGGGGCCAAAGTGGGTAATTTTGTTGAAATTAAGAAGAGCTTAGTCGGAGAGGGTAGCAAGGTAAGTCATCTTAGCTACGTCGGCGATACTGATATGGGGGCTAATGTTAACATTGGTGCTGGGACTATTACGTGTAACTATGATGGTGTTAACAAGTTTAAAACAACCATTGGTGATGACGTGTTTGTTGGCTCAGACACCCAGCTAATTGCCCCCGTTACGATTGGAGAAGGTACCACGATTGGTGCGGGGTCAACTATTTCCAAAGATACGCCAGCGCAGCAATTGACCTTATCGCGCGCTAAACAAGTCAGTATTCCTAGTTGGGTTCGCCCCCAGAAGAGTAAATAAGGAGAGAAATATGTGTGGAATAGTTGGCGCAATAGCTCAACGTAATGTCAGTAGCATTCTTATTGAAGGCCTACGTCGTTTAGAATATCGAGGTTATGATTCTGCCGGGGCAGCTGTGTTAGATCGCGATGGCGAAGTCAAAAGAACACGGGCTTTAGGTAAAGTGATTGAGTTAGAAAATAAACTGGCTGACTCGCCTCTATTGGGCACGTTAGGGATTGCCCACACACGTTGGGCGACTCATGGAGTGCCTGCAGAGCACAATGCGCACCCTCACATTAGTCACGATCGAATTGCGGTGGTACACAATGGGATTATCGAAAATCACGAGGTGTTGCGTGCTGAGTTGATTGAAAAAGGCTATGAATTTGCCTCAGAGACAGATACTGAAGTAGTTGTTCATCTTATTGATACCTACTTAAAGCCTGGTATTTCATTGCTTGATGCTGTGAATCTGGCGACTAAAGACTTAACGGGTGCATACGCGCTAGGGGTCATTGCCAAAGACGACCCGGACACGCTGGTGGCTGTTAGAGAGGGTAGCCCGCTGGTGCTAGGCTTGGGCATTGATGAGTATTTTGTGGGTTCAGATATTCAAGCCTTGTTGCCGGTGACGAACCGCTTTATTTACCTTGAGAATGGTGATTCGGTCAAAATGACCTTAACGGGTTATGAGATTTATGATGTCGATGGCAATGCAGTTCAGCGCAGTGTCAAAGAATCAGCAGCTAGCTCAATGGATTCAGAGCTTGGTGAATACCGTCATTTCATGCTGAAAGAGATCTATGAGCAGCCTATTGCAGTGCAAAATACGCTGGCTGGCCGTGTGGATAAAGTCAACCTACGGGAATGTATTGCTGGTGATCAGGATAAATTAAAAGCTGTTTTTGAGAAAGTGCGTGAAGTGCAGATTATCGCTTGCGGTACGAGCTATCATGCAGGGTTGACTGCACGGTATTGGATTGAAAGTTTGACGGATATTCCTTGTCAGGTTGAGGTGGCCAGTGAATATCGCTATCGTCGTCAGCCGAAACGTGATGATGTTTTATTCGTAACCATTTCTCAATCAGGTGAAACAGCAGATACTTTAGCCGCACTTGAAAAAGTGAAGCAGGAAGGATGTTTAGGTACTCTGACTATCTGCAATGTGCCTGAAAGCTCACTGACGAGGGAATCTGACTTTGCCTTGATGACGGTCGCTGGCCCAGAAATTGGTGTCGCGTCAACAAAAGCGTTCACCACCCAGCTTGTCGCACTTCAGCTATTAACGATTAGTTTGATGCAGCGTGATCCTGCTAACGCAGAAAAAGCGCAGCAAATGCTCGCTAACCTAAAACAGCTGCCTGCCTTGTTAGATGGAGTTTTACAGCAAGACAAAGCGATAAAACAAATGGGTGAGGCATTTATTGATAAGCACCACTCACTGTTCCTAGGCAGGGGTGACCTTTACCCGATAG
>JBMZDT010000150.1:0-5705 GCA_049614505.1 Leucothrix sp. | reverse complement strand
TCAAAAAGCTGCCACAGGCTGATGAAGTGAGTCGTGAAGTGCTGCTGCAAATGCGAGCCGATGAGCAGCATCATGCTGACGTAGCGCAAGCTGCTGGTGCCGCTAAACTCCCTTTCCCCATTCGTAACATATTGATGCCATTAACCTCTAAGGTGATGACAGGCCTGTCAGCAAAGCTATAGTCAAAACCCTAAATATTTCTCTTCTTATTTAACCGAATGAATGAACGGTGGTAAAGTAGCTAACGCCATATTTATGAGAGGTTGGAGGGTCTTGCATGTCTCAACACAATAAAATTGACAAACAGCTGCTTGCAAAACAGCTGCGTGAGTTTATCAACCCTAATGATGTGATTAGCGATGATGAAACACTCAAGCCCTATGAGTGCGATGGGCTATCCATGTATACCGAAATGCCGCTCTTAGTGGTGCTGCCTGAAACGACAGCACAAGTCCAACGCATTATGCAGCTTTGCTTTGAGCATAAAATCCCAGTAGTAGCGCGTGGGGCAGGGACTAGTCTGTGTGCTGGAGCGATGCCACACAAAGATGGCGTCATTCTCTCCCTAGCAAAGTTTGCTGATATTTTGTCAATTGATCAGCTGGCTCGCACAGCCAGAGTGCAACCCGGAGTACGTAATCTTGCGATTAGCGAAGCAGCGGCTGATTATGGTTTGTACTACGGGCCAGACCCCTCGTCACAGATTGCTTGTACTATTGGGGGCAACGTCGCAGAAAATTCTGGTGGTGTGCACTGCTTGAAGTATGGACTGACTGTTCACAATATCTTAAAGCTAGAATTGGTCACCGTAGAAGGGGATTTGGTGACTGTAGGTAGTGATGGCTATGATAGCTGTGGTATGGATTTGTTGGCGCTGTTGACCGGCTCAGAAGGCTTATTGGGGATAGTGACTGAGGTCACAGTGAAATTATTACCCACTCCAGAAAAAGCACAAGTTGTGATGGCCGGGTTTGAAAATGTACAAAATGCAGGTGATGCTGTGGGTGGCATCATTGCCGATGGTATTATTCCTGCTGGCTTGGAAATGATGGACAGCTTTGCGATTAAAGCCGCTGAAGATTTTGCGAAGGCGGGTTACCCTGTTGATGCAAAAGCACTGCTATTGTGTGAGCTGGATGGCACGGTTGAAGAAGTTGATGAGCAAATTGAACAATCAGTGGCATTGTTTCAGCGCTTTGGTGCGACCAGTGTTCGCCTTTCTCAAAGCGAGGCAGAGCGTGCGTTATTGTGGAAAGGCCGCAAATCTGCATTCCCTGCGGTAGGGCGCTTATCGCCAGACTATTACTGCATGGATGGTACCATTCCTCGCAGCCAGTTGGCGCATGTGCTAACTGAAATCGATGACATGTCGGCGCACTATAATTTGCGTGTTGCGAATGTGTTCCATGCCGGTGATGGAAATTTGCATCCGCTTATTCTATTTGATGCGAACCAGCCTGGCGAATTTGAAAAAACAGAAACCTTCGGTGGTAAGATTTTGGAGCTTTGCATTGAAGTGGGGGGAACCATTACTGGTGAGCATGGGGTGGGTATTGAAAAGCTGCGCCAAATGCCCATTCAGTTTAATGATGTGGAGTTAATGCAATTTCATGGGATCAAAGACGCATTTGATGTCATTGGCACGTTAAATCCGGGTAAGGGAATTCCTGTGTTAAAGCATTGCCAAGAATACCGGTCACTGGAAAAAGTGGCTGCGCCGAATGAAGCAAGCCTTCATCAGTCAGGAGGTGATCGCCATGCCTGATATATCAAAACAGCTTGAAGCACAGGTGATCGCTGCAAAAAATAATAAAACATTGCTGAATATCGTTGGTGGTGGCAGTAAAGCCTTTATTGGTAGGGACGCGATTGGCGAGCCATTACATGTGGGAAGCCATACGGGGATTGTCAGCTACCAGCCCGTTGAATTAGTACTTACTGCACGCGCTGGAACGCGTTTAACAGCGATTGAAAGTGCCCTTGATGAGCAAGGTCAAATGCTAGCCTTTGAGCCGCCTCATTTAGGGGATACCGATACGCTAGGAGGGACGCTAGCTTGCAATCTATCAGGCCCGTCGCGTCCTTGGGGTGGCTCCGTTAGGGATCATGTATTGGGTATTCGATTGATTAATGGTCGTGGTGAGCACCTTCGGTTTGGTGGGCAGGTCATGAAAAATGTTGCGGGTTATGATGTGTCGCGTTTGCAAGCCGGGGCGATGGGCACCTTAGGGGTCATGACTGAAATTAGCTTAAAGGTACTGCCCAAACCCGCCTATAGCGTGACCATTTCACAGAAAATGTCGGCTGATGATGCCATTCTATTGATGAATGAGCGTGCAGGAATCGCTAAACCATTAACGGCGGCTTGTTGGATGAATGGCATCCTGTACCTACGTTTGGCAGGGGCCAAGTCTGCTGTGGAGGCCACATTACAGCAGTGGGGTGGTACGCAGCTCGATGAAGCTGATCACTTCTGGCGAAGTGTGCGAGATCAGCGAGCCACATTTTTTGATCACACAGAAAAGCTGTGGCGCTTTTCAATTAAACCAACAGTAACATTGTCACTAGCTGCTGAACAGCAATTAATTGATTGGGGTGGTGCGCAGCGTTGGTATCGCGGTGAAGTGTCGCTGGACGCCATGCAGGCTGTAGCTGCTGAAGCTGGTGGGCAGGTAAGTTTGTTTAAAGGCGGAGATAGGCAGGCGGATGTGTTTCATGATCAAGCGGACGCACTCAAGCGTATTCAAGTTCGATTGAAGAAAAGCTTTGATCCTAGTGGTATCTTTAATTCAGGCCGTCTTTATTCTTGGTTGTAAGGTGCTGATATGCAAACTAATATCATAGAAAAATTCAAGCAAACGAGTGCTGGGGAAGAAGCAGAAGCAATTCTGCGCAGCTGCGTACACTGTGGCTTTTGCACTGCTACTTGCCCAACCTATCAGGAGCTGCATGATGAACGAGATGGGCCACGTGGACGTATCTACCTTATCAAGCAGCTATTAGAAGGCGCTGAAGTAACGGCAAAAACGCGTACCCACTTAGACCGTTGTTTAACGTGTCGGAGCTGTGAAACAACTTGCCCATCGGGAGTGCAATACGGTCGACTAGTCGATATTGGTAGAGGTTTTTTAGAAGAAGCGGTGCCAAGGCCTGCTAAAGACCGCCTCGTGCGTTGGGGTTTAAGGAAGGTGCTGCCTTATCCAAAACTATTCGGCTCGTTGTTAACTATTGGGCGCGTTATGAAACCGCTCACACCTTATGCGGTGCAGGACAAAATACCGCCAAAGCAGAAAGCCTCGCCTTGGCCGAGCACAAGCCATGCCAGAGTCATGTTGGTATTAGCAGGCTGTGCACAGCCATCAACGGCTCCGAATACTAACGCGGCGGCTGCACGAGTGTTAGATAAGCTGGGTATCACCTTGGTAGAAGCACCTAAAGCGGGCTGCTGTGGTGCAGTGAGCTATCACCTTTCAGCACATGAGGAAGGTTTGGGGTTTATGCGCCGTAATATTGACGCATGGTGGCCAGCGATTGAAGCAGGTGCTGAGGCATTGGTGATGACCGCATCTGGCTGTGGCGCGATGGTCGCAGAATATGGGCATCTATTGCGAGAAGACCCTGAGTATGCCCATAAAGCGGCACGAGTCAGTGAATTATGTAAGGACTTATCAGAAGTGCTATTGGCTGAAGATCTGGCTTCGTTGACGCTGATTGAGCGACCAGAGACCGTGGCGTTTCATTGCCCGTGTACCTTGCAGCATGCCTTACAGCTCACTGGTGTTGTGGAGCAAGTACTAGAGAAAGCGGGTGTTAAACTAGCAAAGACAAAAGATAAACATCTTTGTTGCGGTTCTGCAGGCACTTACTCTATTTTGCAGCCAGATATGAGTCAACAGTTGCTCAAAAATAAACTCAAGGCGCTAACGATTGACTCGCCTAAAAAAATTGTCACGGCGAATATTGGCTGCCAATTACACCTAGCTAGTAAGGCGGATAGGCCGGTGCAGCACTGGATTGAGCTACTAGACGAAGCCAGTAGCTAGGCCTCATAACTGTAGTTGCTCGATTATAAGCTACAGATTCGCTTTATAGTGACAATTGGCCTTTTACTGCGATCAATTCAGCTTCACTGATAGCCTCATTTTCATCAGTGTCGACCAAACGAAACCGAGTTAAGGCGTGCTGATTGAACTCCTTAAGTGTGATGCCACGGCTTTTATCGCTATCCAGTTTTTTAAAAACGGCCTCCGCACTAGGCAGTTTTGATTTCGGGTCGATCAGTTTAATTTGAGTACTTTGCGCAATAAACAACGTACCAAATTCGCTAAGTGATAACACTTTATCCGTATTTTTATCAGTGATGATAAAGGCTTGAGTCCAGCGTGATTGGGCCTCTTGTATCTCGATTTGAGTATTCTGATTGGTATCAAGCAATCGCATGAACGTTTTAATCATCAGCATCTGCTTAAAATCAGTTTTGGCATGAGCGGTTTGGAAGGTGCCCAATAACAGCAGTACGCTGAGTATGAATGGGGTAGTTTTCATTAGTATTGACTCTCAATTAATCGTTTAACTAACTCAGGAAAGCGTGCGTCGTCGACATTCGCAAACGCAAAGCGTAGGTATTGTTCCTGTCCCTCACCAAAAGATACACCCGGTAAACACAGTATCTCAAATTCTTCTACTAGGCGTTTCGCAACGGCATGTGAATCGACTTCAAACGGGTGTTTCACATAGGCAAAGTAAGCCCCTATGCTAAGTAGATGATAGCTTAGTGCTGGTGAGGCAAAGGCTTGTTTTAAGGCGTCAGCGCGTTGCTTCATCGCCTCATACTTTTCAAGTTTCCAGTAGCCTAATTGCTCTAAACCGTAGGTTGCTGCAAGTTGACCGGGGTGTGAGGCACAAATGATGGCGCAGTCTTGGATTTTTGCTAGCTGCGAGCGCAACGATTCCCCACAAACGATGGCACCCACGCGATGCCCAGTCAGTGCGAAGACTTTGGAAAAGCTGTAGAGGTGGACGAAGGTATCGCGCCAGTCGTCGTGCTGAAATAAATGGTGTGGTGGTTTTTCAGGATCGATAAAGTCACGGTAAGTCTCATCTACAACAAGCGCTAGCCCGTGTTGTTTGGCCAGTTGGTAAAACTGTTCTAGGCACTCTGGGCTGTAAGTGGCACCGGTTGGGTTATTGGGTGTAACAAGTACAATGGCTTTGGTACGATTGGATATGAGTGCACCCACTTCAGCAGGATCAGGAATTGCCGTCTCAGGGTTTAAGCTAAGGTAACGCGGCGTTACTCCACGAATAGTTAACCACATTTGATGGTTGAAGTAGCAGGGGAGGGCAACGATGACCTCATCACCTGTTTCGCACAGTGCGTCTATCACTGCGCAGAAGGCTTGATTACAGCCAGCGGTGATCATGGCGTCATCGGCGGTGACTGCGGCTTGGTAGCGCTTGTTGGTATCGACGGCCAGTGCGCTGCGCAGTGGTTCAATGCCTTGTAGTGGTGTGTAGCCCGCACCCTCGCCACCACTGATTGCCAAACCAAGGTAGTCGCGTAGGGATTGTGCTGGCAGATAGGCGGGTACCGCTTGACACATGTCGATGAGATTGGGTGAGTCTGGGTCTTTGATCCAAGATTTGACTTCGGCAATAGGGGCAGATGGGCATTGGGTAACGTAGCTGTTTGGGATCATTCGCTT